>JAILNW010000050.1 GCA_024691145.1 Lachnospiraceae bacterium | reverse complement strand
TTATACACTAAAAGGAAATTCTAGAAAGGATTGAAGGTTATGATAATTTCTAATGCTTATAACTATATTAATGTTTTGTCTAAGGCTTCATCGGCAGCCATGACAAGACAAGAGGTTATTACCAACAATATTGCTAATGTTGATACTCCTAACTTTAAAAGACAGGATGTGAGTTTTGAGAAAGCTCTTAGGGCAGCAGTTGGAAGAACCGGAACTTTAGATGAGAATATAAACAACATAAGACTGGATAGTATAAATGAGAGTGTTTATACAGATACCTCTTCACTAAGTTACAGGCTGGATGGTAACAATGTAGATATTGATACAGAAAATGCATATCTTGCAGAAAACCAGCTTAGATATTATACGTTAATTGACTCTATGAAACAGGAATTTCGCAGAATCACATCTGTAATAAAATAGATTTTGAGGCTTAGAGAGGAGGAATTATATGTCTTTCTTTAATTCATTAAATGTAAGTGCCAGCGGTATGACGGCACAGAGATTAAGAACTGATATTATATCGCAGAATATTGCAAATGTTAATACCACAAGAGGTGAAGATGGAGAACCTTATGCCAGACAGACTGTGGTATTTTCGGAAAAAACCAATAACAGATTTGACAGCGTGCTTAATGCATCTTTGGGTAAAAGCGGAAAGGGTGTTAAAGTAACATCAATTGTAAAGGATAAGAAAACAGATATGAAGAAGGTTTACGATCCTTCACATCCTGATGCAGATGAGGATGGATATGTAACTTATCCTAATGTTGATGTTGTTACAGAGATGACTAACATGATTGATGCTTCAAGAGCATATGAAGCCAATGTAACAGCCTTTAATTCAAGTAAAGCTATGCTTTCAAAAACACTAGAACTCGACACAAAATAATTATAAAATAGAAAAGTAGGTGGAAATTATGGCAATAATACCTGTTAATGCTATTAATAATGGATTGTCAACAAGTTCTGTTGACTGGCTTACTAATATTACAAAAGGTTCTAATAGTAATGCTGTTAACAAAACTTCAGATGGCCAGAGCTTTCAGTCAATACTCGATTCAATAGTAAAAAATATTAATGAAACTAATGAACTTACTAATAAAGCAGAAGAAGAAGAAATAAAGTACGCAATGGGTGAAGACAATACCCTTGAACTTATGGTTGCCCAGAACAAAGCCAACATCTCCTTATCATACACTGTAGCTGTAAGAGATAAGATAATGGAGGCATACAAAGAAATCATGAACATGCAATTTTAAGGGTTACTATTCGCAGTAATCAAGAGGTGACCTGCGAAATAAAGTTCAGCGAATAGTAATCAAGAGGTTGCTATTTCTTTTTCATAGGAGTGTGTGACTATGGCTGACAGAATAAAAGCAATAAGAGACAGATTGTTAGAGTTTTGGAACAATTACAGTGCTAAACAAAAATCTTTGGTTATAAGTGTTTTAGTAGGAGTATTATTAACAATACTCTTGCTTTCTTATGTCTTAACAAGAACACAGTACAAAAAACTTATTACATGTGAAACAGCAAAGCAGACCAATGAGGTTGTAACTTTGCTTGAAGAACAGCAAATAGCATATAAATTATCTAATAACAGCACTGTTGTATCTGTAGATGAGAAAAAGTATGATGCAGCAAGACTTTTGCTTGGATCTAATAATATACTGGATAATAACGGAATGACATATGAACAGTTATTTGATAACAGTTTAAGTACAACTGAGTCAGAAAGAAAACTTAAGAGCAATATTTACATGCAGGATAAGTTAGCAAATACAATAAAGAGTTTTGACGGAATAAGAGATGCTGTTGTTTATCTTACAACATCAGATCAGGATGTAAGTATACTTAACAAAGAAGTAAAACATTCCGCAAGCGTTGTTCTTACTACAACTGATGAGTTTCCACAAAGTGCAGCAGCTTCCATTGCTGAAATGGTTGCTTCGGCAATTGATACAGATGTTGAAAATGTCCGAGTAACAGGAAGTAATGGTGTTGTGCTGTATGATGGAACATCAGATCTTTATTCATCAGGAAATCTTGCCAGTGTTGAGGATTATAAAAAGAAACTTACCAACACAAGAGCAAATGATATAAGAATTCTCCTTATAAAACAGGGATATGATGATGCAGAAGTTATCCCTCATTTTGAATTTGACATGGACGTGGTTGAAGAATTATATACAGAGTATACTCCGGCTGAAGGATCAGATCAGGGTGTGTATAAAAGCAGTTACGAATATAAGGCAGATAATACCGATGGTGCGGTAGGTATTCCAGGAACTGATACTAACAATGATGATGTAACATACGAAATACAGGATAATAACGTGGCAGCAAGTAATGTAAAATATTCAGATATAGAATATCTGCCAAATGTAAGAGTTACTAATACACAAAAGGAAATAGGTGCTATAAATACAAATGATTCCTCTGTATCTATAGTATTAACAAAGTATAAGGTTTATAGTGAAGAAACCCTAGAGGGAAAAGGCGAACTTAAAGGAACAACCTTTGAAGAATACATAGAAGATAATAACCTTGAAAAGGTAAACAGTCTGACTGTAGATGATAGTTTAATTGAATCAGTATCAGCTGCTACAGGTATTGCGGCAAGTAAGATAAATATAACAGCTTATCAGCAGCCTATATTTAAGTTTAAAGAAGAAACAAAAAGAGGATTGTCAGATTATTTGTTACTTGTACTATTAGCAGTAATAATTGCAATGCTTATATTTGTAGTAATTAAAGGAACAGCTCCAATTAAGGTTGAAGAGTTGGAACCTGAATTATCTGTAGAAGAATTACTTGCTACTTCTGTTGAAGTTAACAATCTTGATGACATTGCATACAATGAAAAATCTGATGCAAGAAGAGTTATTGAAAACTTTGTTGATGAAAATCCAGAAGCGGCAGCGAGATTACTTAGAAACTGGCTTAAGGATGAATGGGGGATATAGCACATGGGAAAAAAATCGAATGATATTGAAAGCATTAGTGGGGTAGAGAAAGCAGCTATATTACTCATTTCACTTGGTCCGGAAAAATCTGCTGCGATATTTAAACATTTAAAAGAAGATGAAATTGAGGCCCTTACCCTTGAAATTGCTAATACAAGGAGTATTCCACCAGACTTAAAGGATGGGGTAGTAAATGAATTTTATGAAATATGTCTTGCACAGCAGTATATTACTGAAGGTGGCGTTGCATATGCAAAAGACCTTCTTGAAAAAGCACTTGGTGTGGAAACAGCAAGAACAATACTTGGAAAGTTAACAGCTTCATTACAGGTAAGACCATTCGAATTTATACGAAGAACAGATCCTCAGCAGCTTGTTAACTTTATTCAGGATGAGCATCCACAAACTATAGCATTGATACTTGCATATCTCCCTACAGCTATGGCATCGGAGGTATTATCTATGTTATCAGATGAAAAACAGGCAGATGTTGCAAGACGTATTGCTAACATGGATAGTACGTCTCCAGAAGTTATAAGACAGGTTGAATATGTACTTGAGAAGAAATTATCATCTCTTGTTAATCAGGACTTCACAAATGTCGGTGGTGTTGAGTCTATCGTTGATATTCTTAATAATGTTGACAGAAGTACTGAAAAGAACATTATTGAAAATCTTGAAAATGACGATCCAGATCTTGCTGATGAAATCAGAAGAAAAATGTTCGTATTTGAAGATATTGCTAACCTTGATGATAAGTCTATACAGAGAATTCTCAGAGAAATTGAGAACAATGATATTGCTGTTGCTCTTAAAGGTGTTACGGATGATGTACAGAATGTCATATTCAGAAACCTTTCTTCTCGTTTGGCAGATATGATAAAGGAAGATATGGAATACATGGGACCTATCAGACTTAAAGATGTTGAAGAAGCACAGCAAAAGATTGTTTCTGTTGTACGTAAATTAGAGGATGCAGGTGAAATTGTTATCTCAAGAGGTGGAGGTGACGATATAATTGTCTAATATTATTAAGTACACTAACATAAGCAATGAGGATGTAAAAAATCGAATTATTGATTTTAATGAAAATATACAGGATGAGGAAGAAGAAAACAGTGAAGTTTCTGTAGATGGAGAAAATGATAATGATTTTAAGGAAAAATCCATAAGAGACATAACAAAAAGTTTTATGGAAAAACAGCAGGAACTTGAATATGAAAAGATGATGCTAGAAAAAAAGGCAGATGAAATCATTAATACCGCTACAGTAAGAGCAGAGACTATTGTAAATGAAGCACAGGAAAAATACGACAGTATAAAACAACAGGCTTATGATGAGGGACATAAGCTTGGATATGATGATGGAATTGCTGAGGGAGAAGCCAGAATTAACGAAATTAGAGAAAATTTGGAGCTGGAGTATAATAATAAAAATATTTTATTAGACGAGAAGATATCTAAATTTGAACTTGATTTTGTTGAACTGGCTTCTTCTATTATTGAAAAGATTACAGGGATTATTGTTGATGATAAGAAAGAGGTAATTATGCACTTAATAAATAATGCTCTTTCTAATTCGCCTAATAATAATACATATGTAATCAGAGTAGCAAAAGAAGACTATGAATTTGTTAATGATAAAAAGAATGAGATAATGGAAAATCTTAAAGAAGGAGTAAGTGTTGAGATTAATATTGCAGATAATCTGACGAGAAATAAATGTATTATTGAAACCGATAATACTGTTATTGATTGCAGCCTTGATGTGCAATTAGAAAATCTTATAGAAGATTTAAGACTATTATCCATGAGCAGATAAAAGAGGTGTAGTCATGCCGCAACTTGATATAACAAAGTACAAAGAGATTTTAAGTAAATCATTTGAAACAAAATATGGCAAGATAGTTAAGGTAGTCGGACTAACTCTGGAGTCTATTGGACCAGAAGCCAATATTAATGATGTATGTGTAATTACAACTCTAGATAAAAAGAACAGGATACTTGCGGAAGTAGTTGGATTCAGGGATTCAAGAGTTCTTCTTATGCCTCTTGGAAATATTGAAGGCGTTGGTGTAGGAAGCATGGTTAAGTGTACACATGATTCCTTTAAAGTGCCTGTAGGAGATGAACTTCTTGGAATGGTATTAGACGGCGTAGGACGACCTCTGGATGGTTCAGAACTTGAACTAAAAGAAGCATACCCTACTGAAGCTATGCCTCCAGATCCTATGTCAAGGGAAATAATTACCGAGGTTCTGCCTCTTGGTGTAAAAGCCATAGATGGTCTTATTACCCTTGGAAAAGGCCAGAGAATTGGAATATTTGCGGGTTCTGGTGTTGGAAAAAGTACACTTATGGGTATGATAGCAAGAAATACAAAGGCAGATATTAATGTTATTGCACTTATAGGAGAGCGTGGAAGGGAAGTAAGAGAATTTATAGAAAAAGACCTTGGAAAAGAAGGAATGAAAAGGTCTGTTGTTGTGGTTGCAACCTCAGACCAGACCGCACTTGTAAGAAATAAAGCTGCAAAAACAGCTACTGCAATTGCAGAGTATTTTAGAGATAAGGGGAGAGATGTTCTTCTTATGATGGATTCACTTACCAGATTTTCAATGGCACAAAGAGAAATAGGTCTTGCATCAGGTGAACCTCCAATATCAAGAGGATATCCCCCAAGTGTTTATGCAGAAATGCCCAAATTATTAGAAAGAGCAGGTAATTCAGATAAAGGGTCGATTACAGGAATTTATACAGTATTAGTTGATGGTGATGATTTTAACGAGCCTATAACAGATGCTGCAAGAGGTATTTTAGATGGTCATATTATGCTTTCAAGAAAACTGGCACATAAAAACCACTATCCTGCAATTGATGTTTTACAAAGTATATCCAGATTATTTAGCAGCATAGCCTCAAAAGAGCATAAAAAGGCAGCAGGAACCATGAAAAATGTTATGGCTACATATGCAGATGCTGAGGATTTAATCAATATAGGAGCCTATAAAAGAGGCTCAAACAGTAATATAGACTTTGCTATAGATAATATTGATAATGTAAATAATTATCTTATGCAGACAACAGACAGTAAATACAGTTTTGAAGATGAGATAGAGATGTTATGCAATCTCTTTGAGGAGGAGTAGCAGGTGGCAGTATTCAGATATAGTCTTCAGAATATTTTAACAATAAAAGAAAAAATTGAGGAACAGTGCAAGGCATCCTTTGCTATGGCTAACAGAGAATATATAGAAGAATGTGACAAATTAGAAAGACTTGAGGAAAAAAAGAACTATTATGAACAGGAAATAAAAAGAAGTTATGAGGATGTAATAAGCATTGTGGAAATGAAAAAGCTCCATGAAAGCATTGAAATAACAAAACGTGCAATGGAGGAACAAAAGATTGTAATAAAAAAGGCAGAAAAAAAGGTTGAGGAAGAAAGAGAAAAACTTAATGAAGCCATGAAAGAAAGAAAAACCTTTGAAAAAATGAAAGAGAAGGCCTTTGAAAATTTTCTTGAGGAAATAAAAAAAGAAGAAGATAAAGTAAATGATGAACTAGTAAGTTTTAGGTTTGTGAATAAAGATGAACAGTAAAGCGAGGTATGATTATGGGGAAAAAAGATGATAAAAAAAAGAATGATGATGAAACACTAACTAAAGGCGGAGTAATTCTTAATATAATACTCTCTGTGTTAATTGCACTTATAGTTCTGCTTGGTTTCATTGCGATGGTAAAATTAGATATAAATGACTTTGGAAGTAATGTTATGCGACCATTAATTAAAGACTGGCCAGTAATTAACAAAATATTGCCAAAGGAAGAATACAGAGATGAAGAAGTAAAGGATTATCCATATGAAACTATGGATGAAGCTTGTGAAGTTATTAAAGAATTGCAGAAGAAAATAGATAAACTTCAGAAAGAAAATGACGATATAAATACCAAAGTGAACAATCTTAACAAGGAAAATAAAAAATTAAAAGAATATGAGACTGATTATAAAGAATTTGTCAAACTAAAGGAAGAGTTTGAACAAGAGGTTGTTTTTTCTAGTGATGCACCGGATATAACAGAATATAAAAAGTACTATGAGAGTATTGAGCCGGAAAATGCTGAAAGGTTGTACAAACAAGTTGTAGAAAAAACAGATGCAGATCAGGAAATAGTTGAGTTAGCTAATACATATGCCAAAATGGAACCAGCAAACGCGGCAAAAGCGTTGGAAGAAGCAGACGAAAGTATTGGCATGGTGTGTAAGATACTGACTATTATGGCACAGAAAAACAGAGCAGAAATCATGGATGAGATGACACCGGCATTTGCGGCTAAAGTAACAGCTAAAATATATTCTGATAATCAGTAGAAAGGAGGAAGCGGATGACTACAGCTAAAGTTGTAGAGAGTACATTTGCAAATAACCTGAATATTTCTACTAGTACGGTGAAAAAAACTAATGATGGCGTATTTGACAATCTGTTAAAAAAAGTTGAAACAAAATCAAGTGAGACTGGAAAAGTTGAAGAAACAGTCTCAAAAGACGTGAAAACAACAAATGATATTACAAAAACGCAAGATACTGTAAAAACAGAGAAAAATGATAATGTAAGTAAAAAGCATGACCAGGTAAAAGAAGTCAAAAAAGATAATCAGCAGGATATGACAGCTAAGGACAGTGAGATAGAAGAGGATTCATATGATTTTGAAAGTCTTGATGAATATATTGACAATATTGAAAGCGAAATAAAAGAATCCATAAATGACTTAAGAGAAAAAATAAAAGATATACTTGATATAGACGATGAAGAACTTGATAAGGCCTTAGAAGAAATGGGTATATCCATTGTAGGATTATTTGTTCAGGATTTTGCTAAAGAACTTGTTGTAAATGTAAGTGGAGAAGAGGATTTCTCGGCAATACTGACGAATGAAAATCTTTGTGACAAGATGTCAAGAGTAATGGATTTAGTTGAAAATAGTGATTTTTCCGTTAAGCTTGATGTTGGAAATGAGGAACTTGAAGGTATCATAAAAGAGGCAATGGATAATTTAAGACAGTTTAAAGAAAATGATACAGTTAATGACAAAGTAAAGGTGCCAGATATTAAAGCAAATTTTGATACAGAACCTGAAATTGAAAAAGCAACTGTTATTACAAATAAAACAAATGAAATTGAAATTGAAGTTGAAAAAACAGCTGCTAATTCAGATTCTAAAGAAATTGAAATTAAGAATGACAGTGTAAAAGAAACTGATAATAAAAAAATATCAAAAGATGATGTAACTGATTTAAACAATAATGTTAATGTAAAAAAAGATGATAATAATAAACAGCAGTACAGTGGCTCTGATGGCAATAACAATATGAATAAACAAGACGATGCTGATAAGGTAATGGTGACAAGAACAGCTGAAGATGTGAAAGATACAAAAGAAGTTAAAACAGAAACATCTGATAAAAACTTTGAGGTATTTTTAGATAATCTTACAAATTCTGTAGCAGATATGGATGACATGCTGGTTCAGGAGGTTGTAAAAGTAAAAGAAATAAGAGAGATTGCCACACAGATAATTGATAAAATAAGAGTTAATGTGAGTCAGGAAACAACCAGTATGGAGGTTGTTTTAAATCCTCATAATTTAGGCAAAGTTAATCTTAGCATTGTTTCAAAGAATGGTGATGTTTCTGCTAAGTTTATAGTAGAGAATGAACTTGTAAAAGAAGCACTTGAGGTTAACATGGAGGCTCTTAAAGAAAGATTTGACAAACAGGGAATAACAGTAAATGCAATAGAAGTCGTGGTAGCAGAAGGTGACATGTTTAATGAAGGCGGAGCGGGAGCAGGACAGAATCGTCATCAGGAAAGACGAAGAAGTAATTATGTAGATGATGAAACAATTACTGTTAATACACAGGAAATCAGGGAAGAAATTCTTGCAGAGATGATGCAGGAAAATGGAAATCAGGTTAATTATTCTGCATAATTAGATTAGAAAGGATGTTATATATGAGTGATATGTTAATACAGCCTATGGTTGATGGGGAATTCGTAAAGAAAACTTCTGGAACGAATAAAAAAGAAGATGTTGCAGGCGGGGAATTAGGAAAAGATGCATTTTTACAGTTATTAGTTGCCCAGATGCAGAATCAGGATCCTCTTGAACCACAGTCAAATGAAGATTTTATAGCACAGCTTGCTACTTACTCACAGGTAGAAGAGTTACAGAATATAGGTTCATCAATGTCAAGCATGCAGGCAATGAGCATGGTTGGAAAATATGTAGAACTTACTTCCGAACTTAGTAATGGTTCCAAAGAATCAGTTAGCGGAATAGTAGAGTCAGTATCTATTTCCAACGGAACAGCATATGTAAATATTAATGGTAACCAGTATGAAGCATCAACAGTTGAAAATATTTATGATTCATCATACATAACTAAGGGCGAGTAATAAGGAGGTTTTATTATGTTAAGATCATTATATTCAGGAATTTCAGGATTAAAGGTTCATCAGACAGCGATGGACGTTATAGGTAACAATATATCAAACGTAAATACAATTGGTTTTAAAGCCAGTTCAACAAAGTTTTCAGATGTTTTGTATCAGACATCTCAGGGAGCTACTGCACCAAACCCTGTAATGGGTAAAGCAGGTACAAACCCTATGAGTATTGGTCTTGGTGCATCTGTTGCATCTATTTCAACAGATATGGCTGCACAGGGTGGAGCACAAAGAACAGATAATGCTCTTGACCTTATGATTAATGGAACAGCATTCTTTATTGTAAGCCAGGGCGGAACAAACTACTTTACAAAAGCAGGTGCATTTAATAAAGATGGACAAGGTATGCTGGCAACAGAAGCAGGAGCATATGTAATGGGCTGGGGAGTTGATCCTGATAACCCAAACAATATACTTCAGACATCTGTAAAACCATTAAAAATCAGTACTGTTGATAATATGACAAGTGAACCTGAAGGAACTTCAGAAGTGTATTTTTCTGGTAACGTTGATCAAAATGATACAGCCCTTATAAAGGGAAGAACTTTACAGATGGAGTTTTATGATAATCTAGGAAATAAATATACTGCTGCATACAAATTAACTCAGCAGGATACTCTTGATAAGAACATTTATGATATTGAACTTACAGATATTAAAGATGATGAAGGATTATCAATTTTTGTAGAAAAGGTAGAAGAAAATGGACAGACAAAATATGTTGCAAAGGATCCAACACCTAGTGTAGATTTGGGAGATAATAAATTTACTCTTACAAACGTTGATGAGGATACAGGAAAAGTTGAACTTTCTGGTGTTGCATCTACACTTACATTTAATGCTTCAACAGGTAAGTTTGTAAGCATTGATGATGGAACTACTTCAGGAGATAAGATGACAATTAAAATTAACACAGGTTCAGTTGGAGACATAAGTGCAGAAAGACTTTTTAGTGACATAAATGTAGATTTTTCTGCTATGACAATGTACGAAGATAATGGTAATTCTTCAATTACAGCAGAAAGAGGAGACAGAGAACTTGGTATTGGAGCTGGTAAAACAAAGGGTGCTTATAAAGGTGTAAGTGTTGGTACAGACGGAAGAATATATGCCGCTTACAGTAATGGTGATACAAAACTTTTAGGACAGATTGCTGTAGCACAGTTTACAAATCCATCGGCACTTGAAGCAATAGGTAACAATATGTATAAGATAACACAAAGTTCTGGTGACTTTGATGGTATAGGAAAAGATATATCAGAGATAGGATTATCTTTCTCAACTGGTGTACTTGAAATGAGTAACGTTGATATATCAACAGAATTTACTAACATGATAACAACACAGAGAGGATTCCAGGCAAATTCAAGAATTATAACAACTTCGGATACATTGCTTGAGGAATTAATAAATCTTAAGAGATAATAAACATTGGAGGCTTACATGATTGAATTAACCAGAATAAATGGAAAAGGCTTTTTGCTAAACTGTGATCTGATAGAAATTGTAGAAGAAACACCTGACACAGTTATAACATTGACTTCGGGAAAAAAATACGTTGTAAAACAGTCTCAGGAAGAAATTTTAGAACTAGTAATTGCATTTAAAAATAAGATTAATAAATGTAACTATAAACTGATGGCGGGTGATTCTTAGTGGATTTAGCAACTATTGTAGGTTTAGTATTATGTTTTGTATTATGTATATTTGGTATGACATTTGACCAGGCAAACATGTCATTTGACTTTACAAAAGTCCAGAGTTTTATTGATGTTCCTTCTATACTTATTACATTAGGTGGAGCATTTATGTGTGTCCTTGCGATGACAGGCGGATTTCCAGACTTTTTAACTAAATTAAAAAGTATAAAATTTGCAATAAAAAAGGATGATATAAATGGCAGTGATACAATAAAGTCTATTATTGAGTTATCTAATATAGCAAGAAAAGAGGGCCTTTTGGCCCTCGAGGATACAGCTAATAATACAGAGGATATATTTTTAAAGAAAGGTCTTATGTTAATCGTTGATGGTACTGATCCGGAATTTGTTTCAAGAATTATGGAAACTGAACTTGAGGCACTTGAAGAAAGACATAAGGATAATATAGCATTTTGGGAAAATGTTGCGTCTATGGGACCTGCTTGGGGTATGATTGGTACCCTGATAGGTCTTGTTAACATGTTAAAAAATATGTCTGACGATGTAGGTTCCGTTGGACCTAATATGGCGGTAGCACTGATTACAACATTTTATGGCTCACTTCTTGCAAACTGGATAGCAACACCTATTGCAACAAAATTAAAAAGAAGAAATTCTGTGGAGATATCAAATAAGCAGATTGTTGTGGAAGGTCTGTTATCTATACAGGCAGGAGAAAATCCAAGAGTTATAGAGGAAAAATTAAAATCATTTATGGCTCCTAAAGACAGAGAAATAATATCAGATTCGAATGAATAAGGTTTATAACGGAGGCACATATGGCTAAAAAGAAAAAACAAGAAGACGCACCAGCTGGTTCACCAGCCTGGATGGCGACGTTTAGTGATTTAATGAATTTATTACTGTGCTTTTTCGTACTTTTATTTTCCATGTCCAGTGTAGATGCTGAGAAATATGCTGAACTTGTACAGTCATTTAATTCAAGTTTTAGTATATTCAGTGCGAAGCAGGGACAGGTAATTGAGGCAAGCAATCTGTTCCCTACAAATGTTAATCAGATTGATAATCTTGAAAAATATGAGAAGGACACAGGAAAAAAAGAAGAAACGCTGACACCTGAGGAAATGACAGAGGAAAGTGCGTTTGAATTAATCGAAGAACTTAACAAACAGAAAACTGAAGAATTGTATGAAGATGTATCAAAAATGGCTGAGGAGAATAATATTGAGAATACCATTGAAGTATCAATAGATTCAAAATACCAGTATGTAAAAATATCTATAAATGGAGCAATATTATTTGATTCTGGTAAATCAGATGTAAAGCCAGAAGCTGAAAGAGTGTTATCAAGGATAGGTGATATATTAAAGAACTATGATAAAAATTTAATTAAAATAGAAGGCCACACTGACAATGTACCTATGACAAGCGGAAAATATGCAGATAATATGATGCTTTCAAGTGACAGAGCATATAATGTGTGGAAGTACATGGTTACGGCAAAATTATTAGACCCATCAACATTAGAAGCTTCAGGAAGAAGTGAATATGAACCAATTGCCGATAATCAGACAGCAGAAGGCAGGGCAAAAAACAGAAGAGTTGAGTTTAAGATTTACACAGAGTAATGGAGGTAGTGTATGAAAAAGAATATTTTAACAATAATTATACTTGCTGTAAGTCTTGCTAATTTGGTTATGACGGCTGTTATGCTGTTTGTTGTTGTTCCAAGTGCAAAAAATACCAACAAGCTGGTATATAAAGTTGCAGAAGCAATTGATCTGGAATTAAAGACAAATGGTAAAGAACTAAGTATATATGATCAGGAAACTTATGTATTCAATGAAAAGACAGTAACAATTAACCTTAAAAAAGGAGAAAAGGATACAGCGGATTCTTATGCAGCTATAAATGGAATATCATTAATGTTAAATAAAACAGCAGAGGATTACTCAAGTGCAAGCCAGAAAATAATAACGAATGAAATAAAAATATTAGATATTATTTCCTCAGAGTATTCAAAGTATACGAAAACTGAGGCACAGGAAAAGAAGGATGATATTAAGGCAGCAATATTACTTGATATAGCAGATGAATTTGAAACAAAAATAGTTGTAGATATTTCATTTGGTAGTGTTGCTTTCCAATAAAAGGAAAAAATTAGAAAAAATTTTAAGAAATTTACAAATTTACCTTTAAAAAAGTCTCAATTTGTGGTATTATAATACAAACAGTTTATTTATGATAAATCGTTCGGAGGTGAGACTATGAGCGATGTATTATCACAAAATGAAATTGATAACCTTTTGGCTGCTTTGGATAGTGGTGAACTGACGGCAGAAAGCATAATAAATAAAGGAAATGAAAAAGTTGTTTCGAATTATGATTTTGCAAGACCAGCCAAGTTTTCTAAGGAGCACTTAAGGACATTAGAGATAATATATGAACATTATGGAAGATTGTTAGCAACACATTTTCCATTGTATTTAAGAAAAAATGTGCAGGTTAGTTTGCTAAATTCGGAAGCTATAACATATCATGAGTTTTCGAATGCATTGTCGAGCCCTGTATTATTTGGTATTATTGATATTGTACCTCTTAATGGAAGTATAATATTATCAATCGACTCTAGTCTTGGCTTTGCAATGGTTGACAGACTGCTTGGAGGCAAGGGATTGCCCCTTAACAAAAGCAGGGAATTTTCAGAAATAGAACTTTCCATACTTGGAAAGGTTTTCAATATATGTGTAGGTTTATTGGTTGAACCATGGGAAAATGTTGTACATATTGAACCTAAACTAGAAAGAATAGAAACTAACGCACAGTTTGCCCAGATTTATTCACCTAATGAAATGACATCTATAGTTTCTCTAAGTATTCAAATGGGTGAAATATCAGGACTTGCAAGTATATGTATGCCATATGCCTGCCTTGAACCAGTTATAGATAAACTTAATACTAAATTCTGGTATTCAAGTATTCAGGAAAGAGAAGAGGTTACATATAAGGATGCTATAGAAAGTGCAATTTCAAGGGCAAATATACCAGTTAAGGTGGTATTGGGTAACAGTGTAATTTCGGTAAGTGAATTCAGCAATTTACAAAGGGGAGATATAATTAAGCTCGATAAAAGGATTGATGACGAACTTGATATATATGTAGGAAACATGCATAAGTTTACTGCTGTACCAGGCTCCATTAAGGATTCATATGCAGTAAAAATCAAATCAGTGATCAGAGAGGAGCAAGAGGATGGATAGTATTTTATCTCAAGAGGAAATTAATGCTTTACTTAGTGGAATTGAGAATGGCACAATCCCGACTAACAACACCGTTTCACTGACACCAGAAGAAGAAGATGCTATTGGAGAAATATCCAATATAAGCATGGGAACTGCTGCAACTACATTATCTACCATAGTAAATAAGAAGGTTATAATTACAACACCTAAGGTTGAATATTCAACATGGAATGACATAGAAGGAATATTTGACGAACCAGGTGTTACAATTGATATAATGTTTAAGGAAGGACTTAGTGGCAACAATTTACTTTTGTTAAAAGAAAGAGATGTAAGAATAATTACAGATCTTATGATGGGAGGTACTGGAACAGATGTTGATGATGTGGAATTAACAGAACTCCATATGAGTGCAATATCTGAAGCCATGAACCAGATGATGGGAGCTGCTTCAACAGCAATGTCATCTATGTTAGAAAGAAAGATAGATATAAGTCCTCCAACAACAATACCTATTACTGACAGTTCTTCAGTAGCTGAAGAAAGTTCCATGGCATTTTTAAAGGATACTTTTGTAAAGGTATCATTTAAACTTGTAATTGAAGGACTTATTGACAGTCAGTTAATGCAGATGTATCCGATGGATTTTGCGAAGGAGTTATTTAGGACTTTTAGTGAATTATCCGAAGCGGATGCAGCACCAAAAGAAGCTCCTAAGGAGGAGCCTAAAAAAGAACAGGCGCCACAACCAGAACCACAGCCACAGCCGCAGCCACAGCCTGTGCCGCAGCCGATGCAGCAGGTTCCTGGAATGGATATGCAACAATACATGATGGGGAATATGCAACAGGGTATGCCACCTAATATGATGTATCAGATGCCGGCGATGCAGATGCCACCAAATGGTATGTACCAGCAGCCTGGATTTGTACAGCAGAATATTAATGTGGCACCAGCGCAATTTGCAGCCTTTAATCAAGCTGTTAATCCTGCGCTACAAACAGAGAACATTGATCTTATAATGGATGTACCTCTTGAGGTTACTGTAGAACTTGGAAGAACAACAAGGTCAATTCATGAGATTCTTGAGTTTAAGCCAGGTACCATAGTAGAACTTAATAAACTTGCCGGGGAGCCTGTAGATGTACTTGTAAATGGCAAGTTTGTTGCTAAGGGAGAGGTTGTTGTTATAGATGAATGTTTTGGCATAAGAATAACAGAAATTACTAAGTAGTATAGGAGAGATAGTCATATGGGAAAGTCTATTTTAATTTGCGATGATGCGGCATTTATGAGAATGATGATTAAGGATATTTTATCTAAGAATGGGTATACCATCGCAGGAGAAGCTGAAAACGGAGCAAAGGCAGTAGAAAAATTTAATGAAGTAAAACCTGATCTTGTTATGATGGATATAACAATGCCAGAGATGGATGGAATTCAGGCACTTAAGAAAATCAAATCAGTTGATGCTGATGCAAATGTTATTATGTGCTCTGCAATGGGACAGCAGGCAATGGTTATTGAATCAATCCAGTCAGGTGCAAAGGACTTTATAGTAAAACCATTCCAGGCAGACAGAGTATTAGAAGCAGTAAAAAAAGCCATAGGATAAAATGATAAATAATTATAAGAGCATAATTGAAGCATGGGGAGCTCCAAAAATTGCAAGGGTTTATATGGTGACGGAAAAAGAGCCAGTATATGGCGTTAATAATTCCGGCGACAGTATATTGCAACTTTTGGGGCTTCTTTTGTTATTTATAATTATATTATACGGTGCTGTGTATGTAACAAAATGGCTTGGAAAAAATGGAATGGGCATAAATCAGTGTCGTAACATAAATGTAATAGAAGTATTCAGGATATCTCAGAATCAGAGTATTCAGATAGTTAAAATTGCTGATAAATACTATGCACTTGGTATCAGCAAGGAAAAAGTAGATGTTATATCAACAATTGATGAAGATAAAATTAACTTTGAAAAGAAGAATGTAGAAACTGTGGATTTTAAAGAACTGTTTGAAAAGGTAAAACAAAAGGTAACAAAGGCTGATAAGAATGAAGAAAAAGAAGAATAATAAAAAAAGATACATTGTAGCAATAGCAATATATATTATGGTTATTATTTCTATAGCGGCTTTTACTGGTGTTAAGGCCTATGCAAGCGAAAGAACCAATGATGATTACTCTGTAACATTATCTGTTCCAGATAATGATGAAAGTAATTCATTGTCAAGTACACTTAGAATTTTGCTTATACTTACAGTTATTTCACTTGCACCGGCTATTCTGGTACTGGTTACGTGCTTTACTAGAATTGTTGTGGTTTTGCACTTTTTAAGAAGTGCTTTGGGAACTCAGACAACTCCTCCAAATCAGGTGTTAATTGGTCTTACTTTATTTTTAACTGTGTTTATTATGACACCTGTATTTACGAAGATTAATGAGACAGCAATTGTTCCTGCACAGGAAGGAAAGATAAAGACAGAAGAAGCTATAGAACTTGCAATAGAGCCTTTAAGAGACTTTATGTTTGAGCAGACAAGAACAAAGGATTTGGCTTTATTTACAGAAATTGCAGGAATTGATACAGAAGAAAATCCTATAGAAACAAGAGAAGACATTCCAACAAGTGTTCTGATACCTGCATTTGTTATAAGCGAATTAAGAACGGCATTTATAATTGGATTTGTTATTTATATACCATTTATAATAATTGATATGGTTGTGGCATCAACACTTATGTCAATGGGTATGATGATGTTACCACCAACCACAATATCAATGCCATTTAAGATTCTCTTATTTGTACTTGCTGATGGCTGGAATCTTGTTATAGGAAACCTTGTAAGAACATTTTATAAATAAAAGGAGGAAGATTTATGACTATTGATATGGTTGTTGATATTATGAGAGCGGCGTTGTTGGTAGTTATAAAATGCTCCATGCCAATGTTGTTAGTTTCCCTTGTTGTAGGTCTTATAATAAGTATTATACAGACCGTTACATCAATACAGGAACAGACACTTACATTTGTGCCAAAATTGTTAGCTATATTTCTTATTCTGGCACTTGCAGGCTCATTTATACTTGGCACTGTGGTGGAATATATGAAAGAATTATTTTCTAATTTTGATTTGTATATTCGATAACTAAGATGAAGTAGGGATTGTTATATGAATTTTACTATTGAGCAATTAGAGTTTTTCCTGCTAATTGTTGCCAGGATATCAGCATTTATATATTCTGCACCAATTTTTAGCCAGAATATGATTCCCAGAAAAGTAAAAGCAGCACTGTCGGTATTGCTTGCTGTTATAACATATCCAATGTTAGAATATGATAAATTAGAGTATATTGGAGTGCTGGGATTTGCACTGCTTGTTATAAAAGAAGTACTGTGTGGTGTTATCATAGGCTTTTCCGCAAATATATGTATGATGATATTAGGATTTGCCGGCAATCTTATGGATGTTGAAATGGGTTTTTCCATGGTACAGACCATGAATCCAACAGCAAGCTTTGAAACAACAATAACGGGTAATTTGCTTACATATGTGGTTTTAATAATTATGCTTCTATCAAATGCACATTTGTACATAATAGAAGCAATTATTGATACCTTTAAAATAATTCCAGCAGGAACTGTTAACATTCCAAGTAATATTTATACGGCCTTTGTGGGATTTTTGGTTAATTATTTTATAATTGCCATAAGAATATTTATTCCTGTTTTTATGTGTATACTGGTTGCAAATGTAGTGCTTGGAATATTAACAAGAGTTTCGCCACAGATGAATATGTTTGCAGTTGGTTTTCAGATTAAGATATTTGCAGGATTATTTATACTTGTTATAATTGCAGGTTCTTACGCAGGAATATCGGACTATATATTTGAACAGATTAAAGAAGTTATAAGAACAATGGTAAATATGCTTAAATAATAAGGATTGTTTTTATGGAAGAATACAATATTGCAAGTTCATTTAGAATAAGAATTAAATATAACCTGCAGTTCTTTGCCGAAGGTGAAGGCGGTGAGAAGACTGAGCAGGCAACTCCTAAAAAACTCGAGAAAGCAAGAGAAGAAGGACAGGTTGCAAAAAGCCAGGATCTTCTTACAGGAGTAATTCTGATTAGCATGTTTGTATTTATAAAACTTTTTGCTGGATTTGTTGCCAACAGGTTTTTAGACGGATTTAAAGAAATGTATGGATATATTTCCCTGTATTCAGGGGGCAATTTTACAACAAATATAGCAAGAGCCATAATTAACAGGACACTTGTAATTATTTTAATTGCAGCTATTCCGTTTCTTTTATGTGCCTATGTACTGGCACTTGTAATGAATATTGCCCAGGTTGGTTTAAAACCATCTCCAAAGGCTCTTCAGCCTAAGTTTGATAAACTTAATCCTGCCAAGGGTATAAAAAACATTATATCAGGAAGAAAAGTAGTCGAACTTATAAAAGCTATATTAAAGATAATTGTAATAGTTGCTGTTGTGTATAATACACTAAAGGACCAGCAGAACCTTATAAAAACTCTTTATGACTATGATGTATGGACATGTATTAAGATAATTGGTGATGTGGTTCTTAATCTTGCAATTAAGATTAGTTTTTTGCTTTTGATAATAGGATTTGCTGATTTATTTTATCAGAAATATAAATTTAATAAAGATATGATGATGACCAAGCAGGAATTAAAGGACGAGTACAAACAGTCTGAAGGAGATCCTCAGATTAAGGGACAGATAAGAAGACGTATGCAGGAGTCATCAATGAGACGTATGATGCAGGACCTTCCACAGGCAGACGTCGTAATTACAAACCCTACTCACTTTGCAGTTGCTATTAAGTATGACAATAAAGTAGACACAGCACCTGTTGTTATAGCAAAGGGTGAGGATTATCTTGCACAGAAGATAAAGGAAAAGGCTAGAGAATACAACATAGAATTGTACGAAGACAGACCCTTAGCCCGTATGCTTTATTATAATGTGGAAATTGGTGAACAGATTCCACCAGAACTGTATCAGATGGTAGCAGAAGTTTTAGCACATGTTTATTCACTTAACACAGAAGGAAATGAGTGATGCTTATGACTGTAAAAAAGTCTGATTTAGGTATAGGTATCTATTTGCTATCAGCAATAGTATTTATGATTATTCCAATACCATCATTTCTATTAGATGCGTTATTGGCAATTAATATATCTGTTGCACTTATTATATTATTAAACGCACTGTTTTCACCAGAGGCACTGAGTATGTCGAGCTTTCCTTCGATATTACTCTTTTCAACAATATTCAGAATCTCTCTGAACGTATCATCAACAAGACTTATATTGTCAAGTGGTGATCCAGGAGAGGTTGTAAGAACCTTTGGTGATTTCGTAGGTGGGGGAGATATTGTAATAGGTGTTGTTGTATTTATTATTTTGTTAATTGTACAGTTTATGGTAATTAACAAAGGTTCAGAGCGTGTATCTGAAGTTACAGCAAGATTTACACTTGATGCCATGCCTGGTAAACAGATGGCCATCGATGCTGATCTTAATACAGGAGCAATTACAGATGAACAGGCAAGGGAAAGAAGACAGAAGATTCAGGATGAATCAGCATTCTTCGGTTCCATGGACGGTGCTACCAAGTATGTAAAGGGAGACGCTATGGCAGGTCTTATCATTACATGCGTAAACTTTATTGGTGGTCTTCTTATGGGAATGCTTTCAAGAGGAATGGATGCAAGCCAGGCTCTTCAGGAATATGCAATACTTACAATTGGTGATGGCCTTGTAAGCCAGATACCTTCACTTATGATATCTCTTGCAACAGGTGTTCTTGTTACTAAGGTATCTAAAGAAGCTGATATTGGAGATATACTTGTTAAACAGTTATTTTCAACACCTAAGGTACTTTATCTTGCAGGAGCAGCACTTATATTTTTAGGTGTTGTAACACCTCTTCCATTTATAATATTTGTTAGTTACGGACTTGTATTTGTATTTGTAGCTTCAAGACTTAAGAAAAATGTTGAAATTTCTGCAAAGACTGAAGAACTTGCACCAGAGGAGAATGAAGTGGAAGAAATCAGACGACCAGAAAATGTTAATGCTCTTTTGCAGGTTGACCCTATTGAACTTGAGTTCGGTTATGGTATTATACCGCTTGCAGATGTTAACCAGGGTGGTGACCTGTTAGACAGAGTAGTTATGATTAGAAGACAGATTGCTTTGGAACTTGGCTGTGTTGTTCCTATTATAAGATTAAGAGACAATATCCAGCTTAATCCAAATCAATATGTGATAAAGATTAAAGGTGTGCCAGTTAGTGATGGTGAGATATTATTTGACCACTATATGGCAATGAACCCAGGGTACGTAGAGGAGGAGATTGTTGGTATACCAACTGTTGAACCATCATTCCATCTTCCTGCTTTATGGATTACTGAAGGCCAGCGTGAAAGAGCGGAATCTTTTGGATACACAGTAGTAGATCCACCTTCAATTATTGCAACACACCTTACAGAAGTTATAAGAGCCCACCTTGATGAACTTCTTACAAGACAGGATGTACAGAATCTTATTAATAACATCAAAGAAGCCAATGAAACACTTATTACAGAACTTGTTCCAAGAATTCTTGGTGTTGGTGAGATTCAGAAGGTACTTCAGAATCTGTTGAAAGAAGGTATTTCAATAAGGGACCTTGTAACAATATTTGAGACACTTGCAGACTATGCACCGACATCAAGGGATCCGGATATACTTACTGAATATGTAAGACAAAGACTAAAGAGAGCCATTTCTAATAAGTATTTTGCAGATAATGAAATGACAAGCGTGGTTACTCTTGATCCTAAGATTGAACAGGAAATTATGAATTCTGTTAAACAGACAGAACAGGGTACATTCCTTACACTTGATCCTGAAAGGACAAAGGGAATAATCCATTCTGTAACAGAAGAAGTTAGGAAACTTGAAAACATTGGAAAGAATCCTATTGTTGTGACATCACCAATAGTTAGAACTTATTTTAAACGTCTGACGATGGATTATATAAGCGATTTGATTGTTATTTCGTATAACGAAATAGAATCAAACGTTGAATTACAATCAGTTGGGATGGTGACTGTATGATAATAAAAAAATATCAGGCTAATACAGAACAGGATGCAATGTTACTTGTAAGAGAAGAATTGGGAAAAGACGCAATTGTAATGAATATAAAGAAAATATCTCCTAAGGGATTTTATCGAATATTCAGAAAGCCTTCTGTGGAAGTAACGGCAGCAATTGACGAAATGAAAAAATATTCTTCTGACACAAAAGAAGATGCAAATAAAGCATTTGTAAAAAAGGAAGAAGAGAAAAAAGAAGACAAAACAGACGCAATTGAGGAAAAAATTAATAAACTGGCTTCCCTTATAGAGACTCAGATGAATAATGAAAGAAACATAAAACTTAAGGAAGCTGAAACAAAAGAAGAAGTAAAAGAAACTGCGGAGGAAGAAAAGAAACTGCCTGATAAATCAGAAGAGTGTCTTAATCTTATTATTAAGCAGTTAAAAAAGCATGAGGTTGATGAGAAGTATATAGATGAGATTATTGGAGAAGTAAGGTGTAATATTAAAAAAGATACGCCGGTTGATAATATACTTACATCCATTTACCAGAAAATAGTGCTTAAACTCGGCCAGCCAAAGATAATAGAAGTAGGAGATAAAAATCCTAAGTTTATATTCTTTGTTGGACCTACAGGAGTTGGAAAAACAACAACAATAGCTAAAATAGCTTCGGATTTTAAAATTAATAAAAAATACAATATAGCACTTCTTACTACAGATACCTACAGAATTGCTGCAGTCGAGCAGTTAAGGGTTTATGCAAATATTTTAAAACTTCCTATTACTGTTGTTTATACTCCTGAGGAGATATTAAGAGCTAAGGAAGAACTTGAAAAATATGATGTTGTGCTTATTGATACTGCAGGAAGAAATCATAAAAATAAGGAGCAGAGAAATGATCTTCTTAATTTTATAAATGCAGTGGAGGAAGAAAAAAGAGAAGTATTTCTTGTACTTAGTGCAACAACGAAGTATGTTGATTTAAAAAATATTGTAAATTCCTATGCTGAAATAAATAATTACAGATTGTTGTTTACAAAAACAGATGAAACAATCAACTTTGGAAATATTCTTAATGTAAAGATGTTTACAAATGCTGATCTTTCATATGTGGCATATGGACAGGATGTTCCTAATGATATAGGAAAATTAGATTCACAACTTATTGCGAAGCAGTTACTTGGGGGTGAATAGACATGGATCAGGCAGAATCATTACGTGAACTTATGAAAAAACAAAGTCAGAATTCACTTGCAAGAGTAATAACAGTAACCAGCGGAAAAGGCGGAGTTGGAAAGTCAAGCATTTCAGTAAACCTGGCATTACAGCTTGCCAAACTTGGAAAAAGAGTAATTATTCTTGATGCTGATTTTGGACTAGCCAATATAGAAGTAATGCTTGGCATAAGACCCAAATATAATCTTGCAGACCTTATGTTTAAAGGTATGAAGCTTAAGGATATAATAACTGAAGGACCTATGGGAATAGGTTTTATATCAGGCGGAACGGGAATACAGGAACTTAATAATCTAAAGGCTGACCAGATAGAACTTATGACAAGCCAGCTTTATGAACTTGATGAGTTAGCGGATATCGTAATAATAGATACCGGAGCAGGAATTTCGAGTGTTGTTCTTCAGTTTGTAATATTAAGTTCTGAGGTGCTTCTTGTTGCAACACCTGAACCTACTTCACTTACGGATGCTTATGCATTATTGAAAACACTTAACTCATTTGGAGACATAATAAAGGATAAGACAATTAGTTTAATTGCCAACAGAGTACCATCTGACAGGGAAGGGCACCAGCTGTACAACAACTTTAATGTGGTGGTGGAAAAATTCCTGGATATAAAGCTTGAATATATGGGGGCTGTTCTGCAGGATTCGAACTTGATGAAAGCAGTTTTGCAGCAGGAACCATTAAGCGTAATGTATCCAGCTTCACCTGCAACTAAAAGTGTGCAGGCAATTGCTGAAAAAATATATAGTGGTGATTCCGAGCAGATTGTTTCTAAAGGCGGTATAACAAGAATATTTACGGGAATAATCAGGGCGAGTCTGCTAAAGAGAGGAGAAGTAAAGAATGGCGTCTAGAAGAGTACTAAACATAGGAGACAAAATAGATATAACAAGAAAACTTAAATCGGACGCAACAGAGAAAAAATATGTAAGTAAGGTTCAGGATTTTAAGGATGATGATAAAGTTGTTATATCCATGCCAATGGAACGAATGGAATACGTTCCTGTAAAAACAGGAGACAAGTTTGAAACCTGTTTTTGCACGAAAAATGGAATATACAAATGCAAGTCTCAGGTTATAGAAATAGGAAAAGACAGGGGACAAATGGTTTGTACCATACAGTTTATGTCTGAAATGGAAAAGTTCCAGAGAAGAGAGTATTTCAGACTTGAATATGTGACAGACATTAAGTTTGCCAAACTTTCAAGGGATTACAAAGGAGACCCTTTGGAAATCAATCCTTCAGACTGGAACAAAGCCACTCTTACTGATATAAGTGGCGGTGGTATGAAGTTTAACAGTAAAGCAAGTCTTTCTGATGCAAAGGAAGTAATGATTAGTTTTACACTTGGAAAGGACTTAACAAGTGAGTTCCATTGCGAATGTCAGGCAAGAATTGTTATGATGACAACACTTGAACAGTATCCAGACATGATGGAATATCGTATATCTTATCTGGATATAACGAAATCAGACAGGGAACAGGTTGTAAAATTTATCTTCGAAGAAGAACGTAGAAGAAGAAATAAAATGAATGACAGATACTAATAAAGAAAAAAATTACAATAAAAGTAAAAAACTTCCAAAAATGATTACTTTGCACTTATGAGAAGGGTTATTTTTGGTATAATATACTTATGAAAAAATAAATCTTTATATGCGGGGGTGCAGCAATGGACGTAAGTCAATATCTTGAAATATTTATTGAAGAAACTAAGGAACATTTACAGGCACTTAATGAGCACATTCTTATTTTGGAAAAAGAGGCAGACAATATAGATACCATTAATGAGATATTCAGAGCAGCTCACTCATTAAAGGGCATGGCTGGTACCATGGGCTTTATGAGAATGCAGAGATTAACTCATGATATGGAGAATGTATTTTCTGAAATAAGAAATGGAAATATGATTGTTACTGACAATCTTATTGACGTATTGTTTAAGGGGATAGATGCACTCGAATCGTATTTGTCTAATATTCAGGAAACAGCTTCAGAAGGAACAGAAGACAACGATGAGATTATTGAAGAATTAAATGAAATATTAAAAAGCGGAACAGGTAAAGACAGTGATGATAAGAAACTGATGCAGGAGGAAGAACCACATAAGGAAAAAGACGAAAGTGGCATTAAGGAAAAATATAAGGAGCTTGTATATGCTTCACATGAAATACATGCTATTGAAGCTGCAAGACAATCCGGAATGTCTGCATATGCTATTACTGTATATATAAATGAAAAGTGTATGTTAAAGTCAGCCAGAGCTTTTCTTATATTTAAGGCAGCAGAAGAGCATGGAGAGATAATTAAATCAAATCCAGATTCTCAGGATATAGAGAATGAAGAGTTTGATGATAACTTTTCAATTGTACTTTTAACAAAGTCAAAAATGGAAGATGTAAAAAAATCAATAGGTAATGTATCTGAGGTTACTGAGGTTTATATTGGCGATGTAGAGATCGATGAACAGCATAGCGATAAGAAACCAGAGCCTGCTAAAGAGGCGGTTGAAGCTGTAAGTGATTTAAGTACAAAGAACAAGCAGGAAGAAAAAAATCAGCCTAAGAAACAGGCAGCTGCAAAACCAGTGGTAAACCGTTCGGTAAGAGTTGATATTGAAAAGTTAGATATACTTATGAATCTTGTAAGTGAGCTTATTATTGCAAAGAATGGACTTGTATCAATAGGGGCACACGGAAGCGAAGGAAGAAAGAATGACAGCTTTAATGAGCAGATTGAATATCTTGAAAGTATAACTACTAATCTTCATGAGTCAGTTATGAAGGTTCGAATGGTGCCTATTGAAAGTGTTGTTAACCGTTTCCCTAGAATGATAAGGGATCTTGCTAAGAAACTTAATAAGAAAATGGAATTGTACATGTCAGGTGAAGATACAGAACTTGACAGAACAGTTATAGATGAGATTGGTGATCCTTTAATGCACCTCTTAAGAAATGCAGCAGATCATGGTATTGAATCTGGAGAGGTCAGAGTAAAGAAAGGAAAACCAGAACAGGGTACTATACTTTTAGATGCATATCAGGATGGTAACAACGTTGTTATAGAAGTAAAGGACGACGGAGCCGGAATTGATGTTGAAAAAGTAAAGAATAAGGCCTTAAGTAAAGGCGTTATAACTCCTGAACAAGCTGAAACAATGGCAGAGAATGAAATTGTTGATTTACTTTTCAGACCAAGTTTTTCAACTGCCGAAGTAGTATCTGATATTTCAGGAAGAGGTGTTGGTCTTGATGTTGTTAAGAGCAAGATAGAGGCTCTCGGAGGAGACATTGAGGCAAGATCCGTACTTGGTGAAGGAAGTAACTTTATAATAAGACTTCCGCTTACACTTGCCATTATTCAGGCACTTATGGTTGAAATAGGAAAAGAAAAGTATGCTATACCACTTGGAAGCATTCAGACAATTGAAGATGTTGATTACAATGATATAAAATATGTTCAGAGTAAAGAAGTAATTAACTTAAGAGGTTCTGTAATACCTCTTGTAAGATTAGAGGAAGTACTTGATGTTGAACCACTTGAAGAGAAAAATGATTCATTAACTGTAGTTATTGTCTCAAAGGGTGATAAACAGGCAGGTATGGTTGTAGATAATCTTATTGGACAGCAGGAAATTGTTATTAAACCATTAGGAAAATACATCAATAACAGCAAGATGATTGGCGGTGCCACTATTCTTGGAGATGGAGAAGTTGCACTTATTCTTGATGTAAATGCGATGGTTTAGGAGGTAATTTATGGAAACTAATAATACATCCAGTGGAACAAAACAATACATAGTAGTCAAACTTGGCGGAGAGCAGTTTGGCATAGATATAAATTATATTGATAATATTGTAAGAATGCAGAGAATTACAAGAGTACCAAAGGCTCAGGAATATTTTAAAGGTGTAATTAACCTTAGAGGTGAAGTTCTTCCCGTAATGAGCTTAAGAGTAAAATTTGGACTTGATGATGATGAAATAACTAATCTTACAAGAATAATAATAATTAAATTAGAGCCACAGGCAGCAGTTGGAATTCTTGTGGATATGGTTAAAGAAGTTATCACTATAAGTGATGATGAGATAGAACCTGTAGCTCAGAATTCTACTGATGAAAAAGCAATGTATTTAAGTGGAATTGGAAAATATGGCAATGAACTTATCTCACTTCTTAATATTGCAGGCGTAGTAATAGATAAGGATATGGACAGATAGACAGGGAGGTAAATAATGGGAAATGGTTTTGATTTTAACAAAATGAATGACGAGTATTATGATGTACTCAGAGAAATAGGTAATATTGGTGCAGGTAATGCAACAACAGCACTATCACAGCTTCTTAATGAAAGAATTGATATGAGTGTTCCAAAAGTATCTATGCTTGACTTTTCAGAACTTCCTGATGTTTTAGGAGGAGCAGAAGTTTCAGTAGTTGGAATAATGTTAAGTCTTTCAATGGATATAGATGGAATGATGTTGTTTATCATTGAGGAAGAATCTGCAAGATATATGGTAAGTAACCTTATGCAATGTCCACCGTCTGAAGATGGCACATTTAGTGATATGGATAAATCCGCACTTAGCGAGGTGGGAAATATAATATGTGGTGCATATTTATATTCCCTCAGCCAGTTAACAGGAATGACTATAAATGCTTCTATTCCTTCATTATCCATTGATATGGCAGGTGCAATACTTAGTGTTCCAGCTATTGAGTTTGGAAAAATGGGTGATAAAGCATTATTTATCCAGTCAAAATTTGGTGAAATAGACAGAGAGATAAATGGATATTTTATTCTTATACCAAATGTTGAATCATATGGAAAGATACTAAACAGATTAGGATTTACAGATATTACGTAACATGGAGGGGTTGTTATGAAGAACATGATCAGGGTTGGTATGGCAGATTTAAAAGTCTGTGAATCTCCCGGAGTACTGACAACACTTGGTCTTGGTTCATGTGTTGGAATTGTATTATATGATTCACTTAGTAAAATTGGCGGAATGGTACATGTTATGCTGCCTGACAGCACAAAGTTTAACCATAATGAAAATAAGGCAAAGTATGCTGATACGGGCATAGAATCTCTCATGGAAAATATGCTGGGTGTTGGGGCACATAAAGAAAGAATAGTTGCTAAAATTGCAGGCGGAGCACAGATGTTTGCATTTTCGTCAGATAGTGATGCATTACGTATCGGAGAAAGAAATGTTGAAGCAGTAAAAAAAATACTGGATACAAAAAATATAAAAATAATGGCAGAAGATACCGGTTTAAATTATGGTAGAACAATTGAGTTTTATACAGAAACAGGAGAACTTCTGATAAAATCAGTAGGAAAACCTGATAAAAAGATTTGAGGTATTTATGGAATACAGATATATATCAGTAGTTATAACATTAATCGCAGGAATTATTGCCTGTGGTATATGTATTTCCCAAAAAAGGGATATGATGTATAGTTTAGTCGTAGTTTTAACAGTCATAATTATTTTTTTCATAATAGGCACTATTGCAAAAACGGTTATTTTCAGAACTCTTCATCCAAATCCAAATCTTCATAAAGATGATGAGGAGGAAGAAGAAAGTGAAGAGTCTGATAATAATATAGATTTACAGTAACAAGAAGAAGTAGAAAAGCAATACCATAAAGCTCATTGGAGGAATGTTTATGAACGATGAAGAAAAGAACAAACTTTGGCAGGAATATTCAAAAACAAAATCTCTTGAGGTGCGAGAAAAATTAATCATCGAGTATGCAAATCTTGTTAAAATTGTTGCAGGCAGACTCAGCATGTATCTTGGTTACAATGTTGAGTACGATGATTTGGTAGGTTATGGTACATTTGGATTGATTGATGCAATTGATAAGTTCAATTTATGCAGGGGTGTAAAATTTGAAACTTATGCAAGTTTAAGAATCAGAGGCGCAATTCTTGACCAGATTAGAAAAATGGACTGGATTCCAAGAACATTACGCCAGAAACAGAAAAAACTAGATAATGCACTTAAAAAAATCGAAGCAGAAACAGGAAGAACTGCTACAGATGAGGAAGTGGCAAAGGAACTTGGAATTTCCATGGGTGAATTAGATACTTTATATGGTCAGACAAAAATTACTAATCTTGTATCACTCGATGAATATCTTGATCAGGGAAGCGAAGTAAAGCTAGATGTTGCAAGGAGCAACAATATAGGTCAGCCTGAAAGATCAATGATGAAAACAGAGGCCAAGGAACTTTTAATAAAGTCATTAGGCCAGTTAACAGATAAAGAAAAAAAGGTGATTCTCTTTTATTATTATGAAGAGTTAACACTTAAAGAAATAAGCAAGATTCTTGAGGTTTCGGAATCAAGAATATCGCAGTTACATACAAGGGCTCTTCAGAAGATGAAGGTGAACCTTGGGGAATATGGAGATATACTTAATATAATCTGATTGTATATTCTTAGTACCGGTACCGGAGGTGGGATATGGAGAATAAAGATGCATGTTTTAAAATTATACATAAAGAAAATGGTGTATTTTTACAACTGATACCAGCTGAAGGCAAGGGAAGAAGAAATAATATAGATGAGATACAAAGTTATCTCTACAGACATAATATTTATGAATTTGGATTTAAAGAAGCACAAACTGCAGCCAGGAATAACCAGCCTGCAGAAATTCTGCTACCTGTAAAAAAGAGTTTTGAAGTAACAGAAGAGGTATATATATCATGTTCAAGCGATAATATGACAGCTAATATAACTTTATTTCCACATTCTGAAAATGGTGGCGATATTAGTAAGATTATCGTACTTAACCGTATTAAGGAAGAAGGAATTACAGTTCCTATTGAAGAAGAGGTTATTGATAAACTGCTTACTGAAAAAAAATACTGCGTTCCAGTTGCATTCGCTCATGGTATAGCACCTGAGAATGGAAAAGATGCAGAAATAGTATACATGTTTAATACCGACAAGAATATTCATCCTCATCTCAACGAGGACGGAACGGTTGATTTTCATAATATTGAAAATATAAACAATGTAGTTAAAGATCAGCTTTTAGCAAAACTAATTCCCGAAATTGAGGGAAAAAGTGGTATGGATGTATATGGTAAAAATATAAAACATACAATTGGCAAAAAGAAAAAGATAAAAACCAAAAAAAATGTGTATTTATCTGAAGACGGACTTGAGGTATATTCAAGTATAGACGGACATGTAAGAATACAGGAAGGTGCTATACTTGTATCAGATGTATATGAGGTTAAGGGCGATGTTGGTGTGCTTACTGGAAATATCGACTGCAACGGAGATGTTCATGTAAAGGGAAGCATACTTACAGGATTTAAAGTTCGTGCAGGAGGAAGTGTATTTGTTGACGGACTTATTGAAGGTGCAATAGTTGATGCTGGATGTAATGTAATAGTTAAACGTGGTATTACAGGCAATAATAAAGGTGCAGTAACAGCTAGTGGAGATATTGTTGCAAAATTTATTGAAAATGCCAATGTCTCAAGTGATGGTAATATCACTGCGGATACTATAATGCACAGCAATATATTTTCACATTCAAGTGTAATTGTTACATCAAAAAAGGGATTTATTGTAGGGGGAAAGGTAAGGGCAATTAAAGAAATAAGGTGCATACTTGCAGGTTCTGTTATGGAAACACAGACTGTGCTTCAGATTGGAAGAGATGTGGCAAGTGATGATGAACTTAAAATGGTTGAGACTGCCATGAACAAATGTTATATGCAGATGGATGAATGTCTTAAGATTATTAAGTTTTATAAAACTTTAAAAGAAAAGGAAGGCAGTTTAAATGAAAAAAACACAAGGCTGCTTTATGAAACTTTAAACAAGTATAAGAATCTTAAAATGGACGTTCAGGTAAAAGAGCATGAAAGACTGGCAATAATAAACTTTATGGAGGAAGAAATAGAAGAAGATGGTTATGTAGTAATAGAAGAAAGTGCCAATGTAGGTGTAAGAATTAACATATCAGGTGCTAATTACTACATAAGACGTGAAATGTATGCATATAAGTATTTTAAAGAAGGAAGAGATATAGTTGTTTCAAAGGTTTAAGATAAATGGGATGATGCTATGATAATAAGAATTGTTTTATGCCTTATGGGTGTTGCCATTTATATATTAAGTTTTATAATGGGTGACCCTGAAGAGGAAAAAGAAAAAATTGTTGATGAAGAAGTAAATAATTATGTGGATCATGTGATGAAATCCTTACAGGAAAGGCTTAACCAGATGCTTAATGAGAAAATGGAAACTGTAAGTGATGCAACAGATACAAGGCTTGCACATATGTCCAATGCAAAAATCAGTGAATTTGAAGCTTATTCACAGGAAGTCAGGAATAAGATTGATGTTGAGCATAAGGAAATAATGTTCCTTTATGATATGCTTAACAACAAAGACGGTGATGTGAAAAGTACTTTGGGAAAAATTGAGGACTATAAGTACCAGGTTGATGTGCTTATTGAAGAACTGAATGATAAACTTGAGAGAATATCACAGCAGATAAGACTGTCTGATGAGTCGCAAATTGAGGTGGGAAAGCAGGCAGCAATGCTTGAAGAGATAGCTGATGATATTTATGATGATAATGAGGGATATACTGAGGAGGAAATAGAGGAAATTAAGGGTGATATACAAAAATATGAGAGTGAAAATGACGAGATTATTATGAAATATAATAATGGTCTTTCATTAACAGAAATTTCAAAGAGTATGGGAATTGGTGTAGGAGAAGTATTATTAGTTGTTAATTTATACAAGCAGATGAATGTGGCAGCGGGAAAGTAAAGGTGTTTTAAAATGAAAAAGAATGAAAAGAAAGTTAGTTTTATAAGAGGATTGGGGCTTGGACTTATAAGTGCTACTTTATTATGCTCTATAATGCCTTTAAAAGTAAGTGATGAGGAGATAATAAGGAGAGCTAAGAAACTTGGAATGGTTGAGGCAACTGAACAAAATGAAAATAAAATAAAGAATATTCTTGATAATGGCGCAGCAAAAGGTCTGGTAGAGGGAATACAGGAAGAAGAAAAAACAGAGGAACCAGTACAATCAGAAATCCCTGAGGAAACACTTATTCCTGAAGGGTCAGAAATGCCAGCAGAATCAGCAGTTCCAACAGCAACAGTGACACCCACAGTAAGGCCAACAGTTAGGCCTACAATAAGACCAACGGTGACCCCAAAAGTAAGGCCAACAGTGGCACCTACAATAAGACCTACAGTAAGACCTACGATAAGGCCAACGGTGGCACCCACAATAAGACCAACAGTGAAACCAACAATAGCACCAACAGTAACACCAACACAGACACCAGTTGTTACAGCTTGTCCAACTATAGCACCTGCTGAGAACAATGCTGAAGCATCTTATGCCACAATTACTATAGCAGTAAATACCTCTGCAGATGGGGTGGCAAAAATGTTACATAGTAAAGGTGTAATTGATGATGCAAATGCATTTGTAAAATATCTGATTGATAAAGGTTATGACAGTAAGATATGTGCTGGGACACATAATGTTCCTATGGGAGCTGATTATGACAAAGTAGCACAGGCAATCATTTTATAAGAAATGCCTCTAAAGGAATTATTCCATTAGAGGCATTTTAATATTTATTTAATTATAATGAATCCCATAACCAGAATGGAGTATTCATAATTCCTTCCCATTCACTTTCATCTGTATAAAATCTGATTTTATTTCTAGAACCATTTTCACCTAACATAGCATTAAGTTCTTCAGTAGTTTTACCAGAGAAGGACTGTGGAAGATATATAAATCCATCGTAGTTAGTAGAAAATGCACTATTTTCAATAGTAGTAACTGATTCAGGTACAAAAACAAATTTTACTGACATATCTTTTAACGAATCAGTTTTTATTGTAGTTCTTCCATCTTCAAATATAATGTTACGAATTGTAGATGAACCATATTCTCTAAAGTATCTTGAACCGTCAATCCATACAGGAAGTTCAAAAGAAATTATTTTCATACTTGGATTTAACTCAGCATTAGCAGGAACTCTTAATGTTTCAATACCTGTACATCTAATGGCATTAGCAGACAAAAATTTTACTGACTTTGGGAAATTGATACTTGTTAAATTTCTGCAACAATCAAAAGCTCCATCTTTAATTGTTTCAACACCTTCTTCCATAGTTACAGAAGTAAGACTTGAATTAATGAATGCACCTTCACCAATTGTTCTTACAGTTGATGGAATATTTAATGTTTTTATTTCAGTACTTGCAAAAGCAAAATCATTAATTGTCTTTGTTTTCTTACCAAAAATAACAGTTGTTAAACCAGAACCTTCAAATGCATGTTTTCCGATGCATGTTGTTTTATCTGGTATTGTTATTGATTTTAGTGACCTGCAATGTTTAAATGAGCTAGGCATTATGTACATTAATGAACTTGGTAATGTTACAGTTTTTAAATTTTCGGCATTTTCAAAAGTTCCTTCATCTATCATATAAAGTTTTGCCTTAATATCAACATTTTTAATGTAGTTACGAAGTTTATAATCACCAATTGTTTTAAATGTATTTTTGTCTAAGTACTTAACTGGTTTTCCTTCGATTTTTTCAGGAATTACTATATCGGATTTAATTTCATGAAAATTCTTAGGTGTTGAACCCTCTTCCCATTCACATACAAAAGGTGAGCTAATATCGTATTTTGTATAGCAATAAAAATTCTGCATCCATGAAGGTAAATCCATAAGACGGAAATTATATAATTCTCTTTCGTCTTCATTTAAACGGCTATAATCTTCTAAAAGACTTTCATTAGTTAAAAATAAAGGATAATCAGACTTATTCTTTATTTGCTTTAGGCCTTCTTCAGATTTTAAAAAACTGAGTTCTGAACTGAAACCATTGAAGTTATCGTAATCATCATCAGCAAGAACTTTTTCACCAACTGAACAGCTGCCGATAAAGAATCTGCCATAAGCTCGAGCAAGTTCAGTTGCAGAATCTTTTTCTTCTTGTGAATCAATAGAGATAAGATATCCTCCTGATTTTTTACATAGTTCCTTTGCTTCTTTATAAGTTTTAGAAGATTTACAGAAACCGTAGTAATGTCCATTACTAGCTTTCATACCATAGAAGGTATCATTGTTTGGATTGAAATTGTAGCCAGTAATAGTTACAACACCATCTTTAATAGTGTAGCTAAATCCATCTTCAGTTGTACCTTTAGTTTCTGATGATGTGTTTGTGTTTGCTGCACTTGCAGATGACATCTTATTATTATTAATAGCAAATGCAACTCCTCCTGCAGCAACGATTGTTGCTAATGCGAGTGTTAAAATTTTTGTTTTTTTAGTTACCATAATTGTTCCCTCCAAATATTTATTCAAACCATAAATAGTGTAATGACCTAAAGGCAATTTATCAAGTTAATTTTGTTTTAAGTTAGAGTATGCTTAATATTAATATTTGTATAAAAATGCGTTTATTGTACACGTTAGAGTTAAGGATTTATGAATATTATATAAAAATTGAGATAATGGCGAAAACATACTTGAAAAACGTGACAAATGGGAGTATAATTGAAAAGTATTAATAAAAATTACGAAAATATTAATATAATATTAATATCAGGAGGCAGAGTATGAAAAAGAACAAAAAAGGAAAAATTTTGGTTTGTATGGCATTAGCTGGTGTTGTTGTGGGAACAACAGTTGGTGCAACAAGCGCATTTGCTAAGGAGCAGAAAATAAGCAAAGTACTTGTTACTAAAGATGGATATGAGTTTACACCTAGTAATTTTGGTGCAAGAATTACTGGCTATAACTTTAATCCTGACAATAGTCTTTTTTATGGTATTGAAAGAGACGGACGTTATTATGGTATAAGTACCGTAAAAGCTACATATGATGAAGCAAAGAAGATTTGTGAAGAGAATGGCGGAGAGCTTATATCTGTAGATTCCCAGGCTGAGAAAGATGCACTTACAAGAGTTGCAACTACACAGCAGTTACCAGTAATAATCGAGGGAATTACATTTTATGGTTATGGTCGTGACACTGTAGCAGAAAGCAATATGAAGGATTTCTTCACATTATTTGGTGATGAAAGCACACTTACTAAGTTAGAAAGTGATAAGAAGGTTTCATTGTACAAATATTATAATACTGCACTTACATATGCTAATGATGATGCAGCATTGTCATACAGTGCTACAAACAAATTTCAGAAGCGTTATGGTAACCAGTGGTGGGAAAGCAGTGATTTAAAATTAGTTACAAACTATGACGTTAGCTCATATTTTGTATGCGAGTGGGATTCTAAGCCTCAGAACATGCATGTATTCTCAACTGATTTTGTTATACCTCAGAGAGTAAATGGAATGGTTGTAAGAACAGTTGATAAGGACGCCTTCCCTAAGTTTGACGGATACCGTGCTTATATGGATTCCCTTACAATCAGTGCAAAGATTACAAATATTGAAGAGGGAACTTTCTCTGGTGCTACTAATATGAAAAGCGTAAGTTTTCCATGTACATTACAGACAATTGATGCATATGCATTTGAAAACAATGGATTAACTGAATTAAATCTTCCATCTTATCTTTATAAGATTGGTAATTATGCATTCCATGTATCTAAATTAAACAGTGTTACATTTAATAACAGACTTAATTCTATAGGGGAAAGTGCTTTTGAGTATGCAGGACTTAAGAATAGTGTTACAATTAACAGAAATCTTAAAACTATCGGAAAGAATGCTTTCAGATTCTGTAAGATGACAGATGTAACTATCCCTGGTACAGTTTCAACAATTGGAGAAGGTGCTTTCTGCAAGACTGAATTAAAGACAGTTACTATTAACAAGGGTGTAAAGAAGATTGAAAATGATGCTTTCCGTTTTACTAATTTAACAGAGATTAATTTACCAAGCGGTTTAACTCATCTTGGTAGTGGTGTTGTTGAATGTGCAAAGGTGGATACTTTAACAATCCCTAAAACTGTTAAGACATTTGGTACAGGAAAAGTTGATATGTATGGAAGAGGACCTAAGACTATCGCATTCCAGTCTGGAACATATTCTATTCCAAGCGAAGCTTTAAAGAACTGGACAACAAAGAGAGTTGAAGTTCCTAATACAGTACGTTATATTGGCGATGATGCATTCGACAATCCTTTTATAAAAACAGCTGTAATACCTACAACTATCAAGGAAGAAAACTTAAACAAGCTTTTCGGCACTTCAACTGTAACAGTTGAGTATGGTGACAAGGTAATAACTGTAACACCACAGTAGGAAAAGGACAAATCTTTAAGTAAATAATTAATAAACAAGCTGTCTCTTACGTGCAAGACGTGGAGGCAGCTTGTGTTGGTTATTGCCATTTAAAAACATACTTTAAGAGTTTAGTTATTACTTTTTTCAAAATAGTAATAGGATTAAAGATATTAATTGTATTATTATTATAATTAGATTGATTTGTAGGTTTTTCAGTTGGTGAAGCAGTTATGTTTGGTTTATTCGTTGCTTCAGGGACAACTGAAGGAACTGTTTCAGGTGATTGTGTGTTAATTGGTTCTGCAGAAGTTTCTGGTATTTGTGTGTTTTCAGGAATTGCAGTTTCAACAGGCTCTGCAGTTTCTGTTGGTTTGGCAGTTGCATTTGCTGGAACTATGATATTTGTACGTAATTCATCGATAAATAATGAATTGTTTTCTTCGTCGTTTAGCTCTAAGTTATTTAACAATAAGTCAAAATCTGTTCCATAGTATATGTTTTCCACAGTAGTTGAACCTAAAATATTCATCAATTTTTTGTTAGAAAAACTTTCAAATGCTTTTGGCAAATAAAGATTTTGGATGTTTTTGCACTTATTGAAAGTATTATTTTCAATAATAGATACTGATTCTGGAATAACAACATTTGAAAGGCTTTCAAATGGAATTGAGTCACTATCCATTCGGATTGTACCATAAGCAAAAATAACATTGTGAATCTTTGGTATTGAATGCGAAATATGAACATAATTAATATAGCTATCAGCTCTATAGGTTCTTAATATTTCCAATGAAGATAAAAGTTGATTTGCATTAGAAGTCACTATCTTTGCATTTTTTGGTATAATTAGTGTATGTATGTTAGAGTAAATAAATGCATTGTTTCCAAGTGTTTCAAGGGTATCGGGTAATATTATATTGCTGATACCACTATAAGAGAATGCTTCTTGTCCAATATTAATCAAACCTTCATTAAATGTAATGCTGTTTAAAAGCGTATTTGAAAAAGCACAATTGTCAATTGTTTTAACGCTTTTGGGAATAGTAATATTTTCTATTCCTGAAGCATTAAAAGCAAATTTTCCAATGCGTTCTACTTTTTCAGGTATTTCTATTGTCTTTAGATTTGTGCAGAATTCAAATGTCTTATCGTTTATCTCTTTAAGAGATTTTGGAAGTACCACCATTGTAAGGTTTGGACAATCATTTAAACCAGAGATTGATTCTATCTGGGCATATACAGTAAGTGTATGAATATAATCTCTTGATTCATATTTTTGTAAATATGGAAATGTTTTAGGTTCAAGTTTTGTAACAGGAATATTGTTTATTTTCTCGGGTATAATAATGTCTGTATTTATAGTATGGTAGTTTTCAGGTGCATTTAAATCCCATTCACAGATAAAATATGTTAAAAAGTCGGCATTTGTATAGAAATAGCCGTAATGTCTGTTTTCGGAAGTAGAATCACCATAGGAATCTTTTTCTGTATCACACAATAAATATGAATAATTGTCCTTTAATGGTGAGTTATAAAACTCTTCAAATCTATAATGATTACTGAAATCATCTGAATATGGAGATGTACAGTTACCAATAAATATAGGACCATTGTATAAGAGTTCTATATTGTGTATAATGTCTCTTTCAGTATTGGAGTCTATTGTTACTAGATGACCATTGTTTTCTTTACAGATTCTTTCTGCCTCATCATATGTAGCTCTTATTGAACTTATGCCGTAAGTATGACCATTAGATGAGACAGAATATCCATAAAATAAATCATTGTTAGGATTTAGACTATAGCTAGTAATTGTGGCTTCGCCATTTTCAATAGTATAAGAAAATCCATCATCTGTAATACCTGTATTTTCTAAAGTATCGTTGCTAGCTTTTGCTGTAATAGGTTTTGTGTTTGTAAGGACAATTGCAAAGCCAAGTGATAATGTGGCAATTGTTAATTTTAACAGTTGTTTTTTCATAATGTTTATACCTCCAACTCATGTAATGGTTATAGTTTTTTAGCTTTTTTGCTAATTGAATGTGTTTTGTTTTTCTGATTCTTCTGATTTTTCTGTTTTTTCTGTTTTTTTTGTTTTTTCTGCTTTTGCTTTTTATGTTTGTTTTTATTATCCGTATTTGTATTGGTTGTTCTATCGCAGCATTCTTCAGTAATAGTAGGTTCATTACATCCATTGCATTCAGTACATTCTGTGCAACCAACTTGTTCTTCAGAAGGACTTGTCTGACTGTCATTATCTATATCTGAATATTCAGTATCATGAGGAATTAGGCATTCACGGAGTTGAATTTTAAAAGTATTTTTTGTAAAGTAATCACTTTCACATGCCATAATTGCGTCTATACATTCATCAATACATTCATAGAAAATGATTTCGTTAACATTACAATCGCCTAAAACTTTAGCAATTTCATCTTCTGTAAAATCTTTGAAGTGCTCTGGAAGATAAAGAGTACTTATGCTTTTACACTTGGAAAAGGCATTGGCTTCTATATTAGTTACTGATTGTGGAACAAAGATAAGTCCTAAACCATTACAGGTTATACAATTTTCTTTTAGTTCATTAATACCATATTTAAAAACAATTGCTTTTGTATTAAAGTAAAAATGGTGGTGATAAAGAGTATATTCGATATCAATACCATTACCTTTGTTAATATTAACTGTAATATCTTTATTCACTGAAGTAATCAGTAACTGAGTATAAGACCTTAGAGTTATTGAAACTCCAAGATTTTTTACAGAGTCAGGTATAATAAATGAAGCTAAACCGTAATTATATGCAAAGGCATAATCACCTATAGTTTCAAGACCTTCATGTAGTGTAACTGAATAAACATTACTGCCAGCAAAAGCGCATGTACCAATGTGTTTTACGCTTTTTGGTATATCTATAACTGAGAGTTTTGTTATTGAAAAAGCATAGTCACCGATATAATTAACATTTGATGGTATATTTACTGATTCTAAACTGATACAATAATCAAAAGTATAATCGTTGATTTTTAGCAGTGAATCAGGTAAAGTTACAGTAGTTAGATATGGTGAACATCTAAAATCACATAAGGTATCAAGTTTTGCATCAATTTGGAGAGTATGTAAATAATCTCTAGAACCATATTTTTCTAATAAAGGGAAAGCATCATTATTTATATTTGTAACAGGATAGCCATTAATTTCTTCAGGTATAACGATATCTGTGTCTATTGTATAAAAGTTTCTAGGAGTTGTATCTTCCCATTCACATATAAAATATGTAGCTATATCATAGTAAGTATACATATATTCGTGATCAAATAAGGTTGTATCTTCTGTAAAATCACGTATTGGTCTGAACTTATCAAAGAAAGAAGTAGTCATTTTATAAATGAAATATGAGGGCGTTTCTCTTGTTGGTGTAGAAGAAAGATCAAAAAATCTTAATTCATAGCTCTCATTATCAGATGATTCATGACTATAAGGATTTACACTAGACTTTATAAAAATCGGGTAGTCAATTAACGCCTCAGTTTTAAATAAAAGATCTCTTTCCTTTGCAGACTCAATTGAGACAAGGTGACCACCATTTTGTTCACATATCTCTTTTGCTTCTTCATATGTAGCTTTTATCGAACTAAGTCCGTAAGTGCTTTCACCACTTGCGGGTGCATATCCATAGAATAAATCATTATGTGGATTTAGACTATAGCTAGTGATTGTTGCTTCGCCATTTTCTATAGTATAAGAAAATCCATCATCTGTAATACCTACAGTCCCTAAGTTATCGTTGCTAGCTTTTGCTGTAATAGGGTTTGTGTTTGTAAAGACAATTGCAAAGCCAAGTGATAATGCTGCAATTGTAAGTTTGCGTAGTTTCTCTTTTAACATAAATGTGTACCTCCAAGTAAAAAATAAGTTGTATAAAATCACATTGAACAATTATAATGTATAGAGAGTATAATTGCAATATAAAAAATTATACTAGTAGTATAAAAAAGTTAAAAAAAATTTTTCTGAGTCACAATATCGCGACATACTTTAATGTAAAATTTAAGGTGGAGGCGATAAGAATGATTAATTTACCGATAGTGGACATGACTAAGACAGGAGAAAACATTAAGAAATTAAGAAAAAAGGCAGGACTTTCAGTTAAGGAATTGCAGAATATACTTGGATTTGGAACACCTCAGGCTATATACAAGTGGCAGTATGGTACGGCACTTCCTACAATAGATAATATGATTATACTAGCGGTATTGTTTGGGGTATCTTTGGATGATATAGTGGTAGTAAAAAGTTAAATGTAAATATATGGAAATAATTGACGAATTTCAACGAAAATGGTATCATAGAAAGATAGGAAATAGATAAGATTTGATGATTTAGTTGTATGTAATAAAGGAGCAGTTCAATCATGTACAGATCAATAGATTTATTTGCGGGAATAGGAGGAATTAGAAAAGGATTTGAGAGTGCCTTTAAGGAAGATATTTCTACGGTTTTTGTGAGTGAGTGGGATAAGTTTGCTCAAAAAACATATCAGGCAAATTTTAAAGATGATTTTGAAATTGCTGGAGATATAACAAAAATAGAGGTAGAAGATATTCCAGTTTTTGATATATGTCTTGCGGGATTTCCGTGTCAGGCATTCTCTTTGGCTGGAAAAAGAATGGGATTCGAAGATGATTACAAGGGGATGTGTAGAGGAACATTGTTTCAAGATGTTGTTCGAATATGTGAGTATCATAAACCTAAGGTCATTTTTTGTGAAAATGTAAAAGGATTAGTAATGCATGACAGAGGACGGACATTTAAAGTAATAAAAAAATCTTTTGAACAAATAGGTTATATTGTATATGATAAAATATTAAATAGTAAAGACTTTGGCGTTCCTCAAAATCGAGAAAGAATATATATTGTAGCATTCAGGAATGATATAGATAGTACAAAATTTATATTTCCAGAAGGTAATAATTCGGATACTAGTATCAAGGACATAATGGAAAAAAATGTAGTTAGTGTAAAATATTATCTTTCAAATACATATTTAGAAACATTGAAAAGACATAAAGAAAGACATGCAGCTAAAGGTCATGGCTTTGGATATGAAATAAGAGATATAAACGGACAGGCAGGAGCAATTGTATGTGGAGGAATGGGAAGAGAAAGAAATCTAATAGTAGATAAGAGATTAAAAGATTTTACACCTGTAACTCATATAAAAGGGGAAGTAAATAGGTTGGGAATAAGAAAGATGACACCACGAGAATGGGCAAGATTACAGGGGTTTCCTGATGATTTTAAATTTGTAATAGCAGATACACATTTATATAAACAATTTGGTAATAGTGTTACGGTAAATGTAATTGAGGCAATAGCAAAAGAGATAAGGAAGGTATTAGAAGGTGGAGAAGAACAATAAGGAAAGAATGGTAGGAAATAAAGGAGAATGGTCGGAATTATATACTTTTTTGAAACTACTTAGTCAAGGAAGAGTATTTGCAGCAAATGAGAAGTTAGAGAAAATCAGTGATGTTTATTATCCTATTTTGAAAATAATTCGAGAAGAACAAAAGGGAGATGTCTTTTATTATAGTATAGCTGACGAGAATATAATTGTTGAACATCAATCTGGCGTGATAATGACTATTCCAAGAAATGAAGTTGAAAAAAAAGCTAACAAATTACTAAAAGAGATTGTATCACATTCAGGAAGTTTTGAATTAGAAGAAATTGCAAAATTTGCCAATGGAATAAAAGTTACTAAAATAAAAGCACCATCAACAGATAAAACGGATATTTCAATGCAAATTCAGGATATACATACAAACTATGTAAGAAATGTTGGATTTTCAATAAAATCTGAAATAGGAAATGCACCGACTTTATTGAATGCAGGAACTACAACTAATTTTATATACAGAGTAAAAGGGCTGACATCTGAACAAGCAAAAGAAATAAACTCTATAGAGACAAAAACAAAAATTAAAGATAGAATGAAATTAATAAAAAATTATGGTGGAGTTATTGAGTATTCAGACATGAATCATTCTGGTTTTAAGAGGAATCTTATTATGATAGATAGTAGTATGCCTCAAATAATA
>JAILNW010000045.1 GCA_024691145.1 Lachnospiraceae bacterium | reverse complement strand
TTTTAGAAAGAGAGTGAAGAAGATGTATAACTATATTGTAAATGATAAGACAGGATCAAGATTTCCTTGTAGTGATTTTTATGTTTACCCGTTAACTGCAAATGATTACGCTGAGGTGTATAGAAATTATGAGAAAGATAAGTACCCAGCAATGGCATTTATTTATTTAACAAATAAATGTACAGACAATTGTGTTGGATGTTTTGCAAAAGCTATTGAAGATGGAAATGAATATTTAGAAAAAGAAGATATTTTTAATTTATTGCAAGATTTATCAGACCATGGAACTAAGGCAATTAAGTTAGCTGGAAGAGAACCATCAGCATCACCTTATTTAAGTGATTGTCTTTTTAAAGCAAAAGAATTGGGATTAAAATCTTTAGTTATAACAAGTGGTGCCAATATTGACAAACATGTTGATGCATTATCTGATGCCGTGACTCATTTAAGAGTAAGCTTAAATACAATTAGTCAAGAATTGCATGATAAAATTCACAGACCGACAGATGAGGCATTAAGATATGATGAAAGAGTGAGTTATTTAAAAAAAATAATTGAAAGAAGAAAGAAAAATGCTCTAATTACAGGTGCAACATATTTAGTTAGAACAAGTAATGATCCAAATGCCTTGGAATACGTTAAAATTTGTAAGGAACTAGGATTTGATTATGTTAGATTTACTGTTTTAGATGAGAAAAAGGGAGAATGGTCTAATGAATGGGATAATATTTATAATAAGATACTAAGATATGAAACACCATTTTTTAGAATTATTACACATAAGCCAATTCCTAAATGTGATATTAAAATAATGAATGAAAATTTAATTGATCCTGCAATTGTCAGTAGAGTTGTTATTCATGCAAATGGAAAAGTAAATTCATGCCATGAAGGCTGGAGAGGAAAATGGTGTAAACCTGGCATGGCTACATTTGGAAATATAAAGCAACAGAAATTTAATGATATATGGACAGGTAATCAAAGAAAAGAATTTCTTGATCATATTATAGATACACATGTAAACAATAATGGAATAAACAATGTTTGTGATAAGAATTGTAAGTATGACGGATTCAATATAGTTCAAAAATGGATAATTAGCGAGCTTGAAAAAGATCCAGATGCTACATTTAGTGAAATTAATGTGGCAGAAGAATGGAGATAAGGGTAAGAATAAAATGAATTTTTATGATTTGAAGGGATGTAATACATACAGTTTACAGGAAATTGGTGGAAAAGCAAAATGGATAGGAAAAATGGATGATAATTGTTTTAATCAGTACGTTATTCCTAAAGGAATATGCATTAAAACAGGATATTTTGAAAAATTTATAAATAGTCATCCACAAGTAGAAAAAATTGTACAACTGAGAAATCAGTGTATCAGTGATCCGATTTTTATAAGACGTAATTTATCGAAAATTAGGGAATTAATTACAAATAGCACTATTGATGAACAATTTATAGATAGAATTATTGAAGATTTGGATGAAATTGGAATAGACATTAATGAAGGAATTGCAGTGAGATCATCATCACAATGTGAGGATAGTATAGAAAAGTCATTTGCAGGAGCTTTTGTTTCAACGTTGAATATTAAAGATAGGAGTGCACTAAAGAAAGCTATATTAGCTACATGGGCTTCACAGTTTTCTGAGGGAAGCTTTGTATATAGAGATGATACGGTGAAAAATAGCATGGCTGTTATAATTCAAGAAATGGTTGATGCAGAGTTTTATGGAGTGGCTTTTTCAAAGGCACCTTTTCAAAGTGATAAAATATTGATTGAAGAGGGAAATACGTCTGATCAAGTTGAGGATAAAGGTTTTTGTGACAATACCTATTTGATTAGCAGGGAAGGTACTAATTTTATAAATGGGAAAATACAACAAATAACCGATACAATTTTATATTTTGAAAATAAGTTTAATTGTTATTTTGATATTGAGTGGGCATATAAAGATGGTAAGTTAGTTTTATTTCAGATGAGACCTCAAACCGACTACTATAATGTAAATGAATATGAAATTATTAATTGCGATGACTTTGAAAAGTGTAATAGAGTCTATTTGGGAAAATGTGAAAAATATCATAGAAATGCAATGGGAAAAGGCATAGTATTTAGAAAAGGTGTTTTAGATGCAGGTTTTTCAGTATATAAGCAATTTTATTTAATTGTTAATAAAATCGAATTTTTACAAGAAGCAGTAACGAAGTGTATTGAAAAGTTTGAAAATACAAGATTTGTTATAGTTGAATTTGGCGATAAAGCGGAAACTTTTATTTGTAAAAAAGAAGAATTATTTGATAAAATGCAAGAAAAAGTGCTGCCTACACCTACGATATATTGCAGAATAGGAGAGATGATAGAAGCTGATAAATCAGGATATGCTGCTATAAATGAAAAAAATGAGTGTATTATTGAATACACTTTAGGCAGAATGTCAAGTGTTATGAGTGGAAAGCAAGAACCTATTAAATGTGTTATTAAGGATGGATGTATAGAAGATTTAACAGATGTTAAGATAGAATATATTGATATTTTAAATGACAAAGGTAAGAAAGAAACTATTAGATATTTTGAAAATGAAAAAGTAAATTTATCTAAAGAAGAGTGTCTTGATTTGGAAAAATTCACGAGAATTCTTACGAAAAAATTTCCATCTGGGAGTTTTGAATGGTATTTATTCAAAAATAGATTATATGGGAAAGGCATATCCATTGAAGAGAATATTATTAGCTTAAGTAGTGATTATAAAAATATTATTTCAAAAGGTTCTGTAACTGGTGAAATTATTGTAGTTGACGATATTGATAAGTTAGATAATATTTCTGATGCCTATGATTTGAGTTTATACGCACACCAAGCAGGTGATTATCTTGTGTTGAAAGATGATTATATAGTTAATTTGACAAGTAGTTTAAAAACAATTAATAATCCAATAATAGTTGCAGAACGTCCAACGAATGGATTAATACCAATTATAAATGATATTAAAGGCTGCATTTTTAAACATGGTTCTGTTCTTTCACATGTATCTATTTGCTTAAGGGAAAAAGGAATTCCAGCTTGCTTTAGCGAAGAAGTATTCAGAATGGCTAAAAATGGTCAAATAGTTGAAATACAAGATGGAAAATCAAGAATCATAGATTAAAAAATAATGTAATTATGGATGGGGGGGCAGAATCTCTAAAAAGCATAAATGTGGCTAATTAGGGATTCTGCATTTTTAATTAATTATAATATTTTATATGAAGGAAAAATCTAAGGAGGATTTGTGTTTCAGTTATTATTTAATTATGAAGAAATAAAATATATCAGAGAAAATGAAATAATAGCTTTTGATTTAGACAATACATTGATTACTACAATTTTTACGAATGAAAATGTAAATGATAAATATAGTGAAGTGATGTATTTTTATAAAAAAAGCACATATGATAATAGATACTCTGTGTTAAGACCAGGAATAAAAGAATTATTAGAACTATTAAAGAAAAAAGAGTATAAATTGGCATTAATAACAGATGCATCATATAAGCGTGCAAGTACAATTTTAAAGCAATTTGGCTTTTGTGATGTATTTGATTTTGTGCTGTCAAGAGAGATTTTATCTGAAGTTGTAAATGTAAGTAAATTAAATAGACGTATAAAACCTTATAATTATATAGGATATAAATGTTTAATTGATGATTATACAGAAACAATTGAATATAATGGTGAAAAATGTATTCCTATTAAACCATTTACAGCAAAATATATTGATAATAAAATAATGATATTTGATAAAAATGGAATTTGTTTGTCAGAATATTTTGAAGAATTCGATAGTGAAAAGGAATATATTATGAAAATATATTTCGATATTTTAAAAGTCTTGAATTAGATGGTGATGCCAGATTAAAAATAAGGAAGGAAAATGATATGTATAAAATATTTTTTGATAATATACAGAAGCTTAATGTACCTGTAAATATAAAAAATTTAATTATTGAATTTGTAAATAATATCGGAATAGATAGAATAGATGGAGTAGCATTACAAGGTGGATACGCGAGAGAAATTTTCAATGAAGATTCAGATATAGACTTAGTGTTTTATTTCGAGAATAAAGAAAAGGGTCAATATGTAAAAAAAGGATATTCAAATTATGAGGGAAAAATATTTGAGATTAAGCATTTGTATGGTGATAAGATAGATTCAAAAAAATGGAAAGATAAACAAAAGTATGTATATATAAACGAAACGGTTATTTTATATGATAGAAATATGGAATTGATAAAAATAATAGATAATGCGAGAATGAATAAAAAAGAACA
>JAILNW010000036.1 GCA_024691145.1 Lachnospiraceae bacterium | reverse complement strand
TGAGGGATACAGAATAGATATACATGCATTAAAAAGTACTTCGATGTCTATAGGAGCTAAAGAATTATCTGAAAGATGCAGGGAACTTGAAAATGCCTGCAAAAATGGAAACTATGATGTTATACAATATAATCATAATTCGACAATGACATTATATAATAAGGTGCTTGATGAGATAAAAGAATATTTAAGAATTGTAATTAAGAATAATCAGAAGGATGAGTATATAAAAATTGATGATTTTAAATCAAAACTTATACTCCTTAGAGAATATACAGAACAGTATATGATTATTGATGCTGAGAATATTGTGGCTGAATTAATTAATTACAAGTATAAATATCAGTCAATTGAGAAACAGATTCATGAGATTGAATTAAATCTTGGAGCATTTGAAATTGATGATGCAATTGAAAAGATTGAAAGATTATTAAAGATAAAATGGTAATACTGGTGGGGATGGATTTGGAGGATAAGTATGAAAGAATTAATATTGGTTGTGGACGACAGTCATACAAATTTGAGGCTGGCCAGTGAAATTTTGAGGGAAAAATATGATGTGGCCACGGTTATTTCCGGGAAAATGGTGGCTCCATATCTTAACAAATTTAAGCCTGATTTAATATTGCTGGATATAATTATGCCTGATGTTGATGGCTTCGAGGTTATGAAAATGCTTAAAAATAATGAGGAATGGGCTAAAATTCCTGTTATATTTTTAACAGCAGATATTTCTGTAGAAACAGAGGTTAAGTGCTTTGAATTAGGTGCAGCAGATTACATAAGAAAACCTTTTGAAAATGAAATAATGTTAACAAGGGTTAGTAAGGCTCTTGAACTTATTAATTACAGAAAAAATCTGGAGATTGCTGTTGAAAAGCAGGCAGGGAAAATTACAAGGCAGACAAAGAAGATTCTGGAGATGCAGAAAAAACTGTTAGATATTCAGCAGGATGTTATCGAAAGCATGGCAAACCTTATTGAAAACAGAGACGGAAGTACAGGGGCACATATTAAGAGAACAAGCAATTATGTAAAGATAATTGCAGATGAACTTAAAAGAAGAGGTTTATACAGGGATATTATTAATGATGACTTTGTTAATAATATATATAAGGCAGCGCCTATGCATGATATTGGTAAAATATCTATTCCCGATAAAATACTTAAGAAACCTGCAAAACTCACAGATGAGGAATTTGATATAATAAAAACACATACTGTTATAGGTGGCGAACTGGTGCGTAAAACCCTGGCTAATATAGAAAAAGATGCCTATGTGGATATAGCATATGATATGGCCATGTATCATCATGAAAGATGGGATGGCAATGGATATCCATGCGGATTAAAAGAGAAAGAGATTCCTTTATCAGCAAGAATCATGGCAATTGCAGATGTATTTGATGCACTTGTTTCTGAGAGATGTTATAAAAAAGCTTTGGATATTAATGAAGCATATAATATTATTCGTGAGCAGAAGGGAAAACAGTTTGACAGTGAACTTGTGGAGATATTTGAGTATCTTAGAAAAGATGTAGAAAAGATTATGGAAAATTAATGAGTATAATAATTGCAGTGTAAGCCGTAGCTAAACAAAATGTTTGGTTACGGCTATTATTCTGCAAATAGTTAATTGTTTAAGGAAGCAGAATTATTTTGATGAATTAGAAGATCTGTCAGACATCTGCTCTTCCTGATTTTTAATCATACGTCTTACCATTTCTCCACCAACTGAACCATTCTGCTTTGAAGTAAGGTCTCCATTATAACCATCTGATAAAGGAATACCCATATCCTCAGCAACTTCCATCTTTAACTTGTTCATAGCGTCCTTAGCGTGTGGCACTTCCATATTGTTTGAATTACTCTTTGTCATTTTAAATACCTCCAAAATTTTAAATAATAATGATAATCATTAAATAAAATGAATTATCATGTTAGTAGTATTAGCAATATTTTATATAATTATTATGCCAATTATTGGTAAAAAGGTTGCAATTAAATTAAAAAAATCATATAATGATATGTAGATTGAATTTTTAACACATAGGAGGATGTAAGATGGGAAAATATTTTGGAACAGATGGCTTTCGTGGAGAAGCTAATGTTGGACTTAAAGTAACAGATGCTTATAAAGTAGGAAGATTTTTAGGATATTATTACGGACAGGAACATAAAGCTAATATAGTTATAGGTAAAGATACAAGACGTTCAAGTTATATGTTCGAGTATGCTTTGGTTGCAGGTCTTACTGCAAGTGGAGCAGATGTTTCACTTCTTCATGTAACACCAACTCCAAGTGTTGCATATGTTGTTAAGACAGAAGGTTTTGATTGTGGAATTATGATTTCAGCAAGTCATAATCCATTTTATGATAATGGAATTAAAGTAATCAATGGTAATGGCTGCAAGCTTGAAGCTGAGATTGAAGCAAAGATTGAAGAGTATATTGATGGACCTGAGGACGCTATTCCTCTTGCTACCAGGGAGAATATCGGAAGAACTACAGACTATGCTATCGGAAGACACAGATACATAGGATATCTTATGTCTCTTGCTACAAGATCTTACAAGAACATGAAGGTAGGGCTTGATCTTGCCAATGGTTCTGCAACTACAGTTGCAAAGGGTCTTTTTGATGCACTTGGTGCCAAGACTTATGTTATAAGCAATGAGCCAGATGGTACTAACATTAATAATGGATGTGGATCAACTCATATTGAAAAATTACAGCAGTTTGTTAAGGATAATGGCCTTGATGTTGGTTTTGCATATGATGGTGATGCTGACCGTTGTTTTGCTGTAGATGAGAATGGTAATGTTATAGATGGAGACAGAATCATGTATATGTGTGGTCTTTATCTTAAGGACAAGGGTGAACTTAATGGCAATACAGTTGTTACGACTGTTATGTCTAACCTTGGTTTATATAAGAGTCTTGAAGCACAGGGTGTTAACTATGAGAAGACAGCTGTTGGTGACAAGTATGTTAACGAATGTATGGTTAAGAATGGTTATTCACTTGGTGGAGAGCAGTCAGGACATATTATTTTCAGTAAATATGCTACAACAGGTGATGGTATCTTAACTTCACTTATGGTTATGGAAGTTATGCTTGAGAGAAAGATGAAGATTTCTGAGATTTTAAGAGATCTTAAGATTTATCCACAGCTTCTTAAGAATGTAAGAGTTCCAGATAAAAAGGCAGCTCTTGCTAATGAGAATGTTAAGAAGGCAGCAAAGCAGGTTGAAGATGCACTTGGTAATAATGGAAGATTATTACTTAGAGAAAGCGGAACAGAACCTGTAATTCGTGTTATGGTTGAAGCTGATACTGATGAATTATGTAAAAAATATGTAGACATGGTTGCATCTGAATTAGAAAAATTATAATTTGCTATGGCATTTTTTATAATTTTATGTTATAATATACAAGTTGTGTGTTTTAAAGTTATAAAAAAGAAAAGATACAGTTAAAAATGAAGGAAGGAGAAGTCACTTATGATAACAGTGAAGGGTTGTTACATTCATGAGTGGCAACAAAGGTAATGAGTTTAAAAGTAGATATGCTTGAGCATAATATGGCGAAACTTACTATCGAGGTTTCAGCAGAAGAATTCGATAAGGCTATGGACAAGGCTTATAACAAAGTAAAGAATAATATTAATATTCAGGGCTTCAGAAAAGGAAAGGCTCCTAAGAGTTTAATTGAAAAACTTTACGGACCATCTATCTTCTATGAAGATGCTGTTAATGAGATTATTCCGGTAGCTTATGAGAGAGAAGTTGAAGAGAGTGATCTTGAGGTAGTTTCACAGGCTAAGGATCTTGAAGTTGTTCAGGTAGAGAAAGGTAAACCATGCATTTTCACTGTTAAAGTAGCACTTATGCCAGAGGTAACTTTAGGAGAGTATAAAGGAATCAAGGTTAAGAAGCAGGATGTTGAAGTTACAGATGCAGATATAGAAGATTCTATCAACAAGACAAGAGAACAGAATGCAAGAATTATACCTGTAGAAGACAGAGCAGCTAAGATGGGTGATACAACTATAATTGACTTTGAAGGATTTATAGATGACGTAGCATTTGAAGGTGGAAAGGGAACAGATTATACATTAGTTCTTGGCTCACATTCATTTATCGATACATTTGAAGATCAGATAGCTGGAAAGAACATTGGAGATGAATTCGATGTTAACGTAACTTTCCCAGAGGATTATCAGGCTGAGAATTTAAAAGGAAAACCAGCTGTATTCAAGGTTAAGTTAAAAGAAATCAAAGAAAAGCAGTTACCTGATGTTGATGATGAGTTTGTACAGGACGTATCAGGGTTCGATACACTTGATGAGTATAAAGAAGACATTAAGAAGACTTTATTAAAGAGCAAAACTGAACTTGCTAAGTCTCAGAAGGAAGACGAAGTTATGGCTAAGATAGTTGAGAATGCAACTATGGATATACCAGAAGCTATGCATGAGTATGAGACACAGAAGATTATCGCTGATTATGATAACAGACTTAAGATGCAGGGTCTTAACATGGAACAGTATCTTGGATTCATGGGAATGGACAAGGCAGGATTTATCGAAACTGTTAAGCCACAGGCTATGAAGAGAATCCAGAACAGACTTGTTCTTGAGGCAATTGTTAAGGCTGAGAACATTACAGCATCTGATGAGGAATATAACGAAGAGTTAGAGAAGATGAGCAAGGATTACAAGCTTAGCAAAGAAGAGATTGAGAAGTCACTTGGCGCTAAGGGTATGGACGCTATTAAAGTTGATATTGCAGTTCAGAAAGCAATTGACTTTGTACGTGATGCAGCAATTGAAGAGTAAGATTTACTTATATATGAAAGGAAGGCCAGTTTTGAACTGACCTTCTTTTTTTATGTATAATTTTATGGGTAAAAACTGATAATTTCTATACTAAAAACCTACAACATTGCTTCTTGTGTATGAGGAAGCCTGGCTTGATGAGAGCTGAGGACGGTTTGAATTTACAACTGCTCCTGTACCAGAAGAATTGTATTCATAGAATCTTCCATGGGATGGAGATACACCAGACATTGATGTCCAAGGGTCATCTTTAATATGTGCTCCCATACTGCAGTTAATAAATGCAACAGCTGCTTTGTTAGTAGAAGTTCCGCTTGGACACCATGGTCTTCCAAGATATACTGTCTTTGACTTCATTGATGAATCAGCTGTAAGACTGCAGTTATTAAATACAAATCCATAAGTTTTATCAGCATATGTACTTGCAGCAGTTATATAACCATTATTGGAACTGCTTCCTCTGTTTAATGAACGGATTTCACAGGATTCAAAGAATGCCTGGCTGTTACCAAAGATAAAATCCACATCTCCTGCTATGTAACATTTTTCAAAATACTGAGTTCCACCATAAAGACAAAGTGTATCCTGATTACCCGTAATACTGCAGTTTTTAAATATATTCTTTGTTCCTGATGCATATAAGGCAACTGCCTGATCACCATTAGTGCCAGTTTCTTGATAAGAATTTTCAATAGTTATATTCTCAATAGTAATATTATTACCCTTTACAAAGAACGATGCACTTCCGCCTGTACCATAAGTACCACCATTACCATTAGACTTTGCACTATAGTTATCATACGAAATTATTGTATTTGATTTATCCTGTCCTTTAATAGTTATACCTGATTTTGAAGAGTCAATTGTAACCACTTCTTTGTAAGTACCAGATTTTACATAAATTTTTGTTTTTCCAGCATTAATTGCCTTTGCAAGTGAAGTATAATCACCACTGTTATCAGCTGCAACTACTGTATATCCAGAGGGAACAGAGCTGTCAGATGAAGAACTGCTTGATGAATCTGAGCTGTTGCTTGATGAAGAACTCTGGTTAATTACCTGTGAAGAATTAGGATAATTAAACCAAGTCTTGCAGTTTGATACAGTAAGGTTTTTGTAGTACAGCTTAGAAGAAGTACTGTCTGACATTGCAATACATGAGCCTACTTTATTAACTGTTACATTATTAAGATATACATTAGTAGTAAATGTTGTTTTACCATTCTGTCTTATGAGTTTTCCCATATCATAAGCTGAAAAGTTGTTAACTACAAAGGTAACAGGTGCATTAAGCTGGAAAATCTTATCTGATGCATACTGGGCACTTCCACCATTAATAGTTACTGTACCAGCATCAGCATTTGCACCACCCTTTACAGTAAGAGCATCTTCTCCAACATCTTCCCACACAACGTTTGTAATTGTATTATTACCATAACAGTGAACACCATCACAGCCAGGAGCACCAATTATAACATTTTTAAGGGAAGCTCCATTTTCAAGTCTGAATATAGGCTTCTGGTCTTCAGCCTGGCTTCCGTCACCCATGCCTGAAGCTACAATCTTAATACCTTTTCCATCATAAGTCTGTCCAGCTTCAACTTTTATAGTATCAGTAATTGTAAGTGTCTTTCCTGAATTCTCTCCAGAATAGTCAGAGGATGAATCGTTGCTGGAAGAATCGTTATTATTATTAGAATTGTTACTTGAAGCGTCATCCTTGTAGTCTACCTGTATCTTAAAAATGTTAATGCCTGAATTCTTTGAATATAAGTATATATATCCAGATTCACTAGTGTAATCATACGTCTGCATTGATATACTTTTTGAGGCAGCAAGTGAGGCAAGTTCTTTGCCATTAGAATCTGCAACTGCAAGATAGCGTGTATCATTGCTGTTGGACATTAAAGTTACTTTTACTCGGCTGTTTTTACTGACTGGAACCTTAACACTTCTGTAAGAGGTAGTACCCATACCGTTAAGTGAAAGACAATATTTAAACGTATTGCCATCAAGTGTCTGTGTGTTAGCATTAACATTCATATATTTGCTGCTGTTTGCTAATAATGTAAGATTATTAATTGTTTTGTTACTTGTGATTTTACCAAGATTTTTAAAATCAGAATCTTTAAAATTCCATGAAATGCTTGAGGCTTCGCTTGTTACCCCTTTCTTATAGAAAACAAAACTACAAATGCCTAGAACAAATAAAAATGCCATAAAATAAAACTTATTTCTCTTCATAATATCTCCATTCCGGATTAACGTAAAAATCAATCCTTAACTACTAAAATGTTAACTACAAATATATAGTATCACACAAATATTAAATATACAATGTGTAAAATTAACAAATATGTAATATAATATTTTTGCAAATTGTAGTATCGGCAGAACAGTAACGTTTTATATTAAAAATGGATTTTTTTGTAAAAAAATCTTGTGATTTATTATAAAAAATGTTATACTAAATTAGGTGTGGTATGAGAAAAGTTTGGATTACTTATTTACCATATTAATTATTGATACAGGAGGAGTTACAATGAGTTTAGTACCTTACGTTGTAGAACAGACTAATAAAGGTGAGAGATCTTACGATATTTATTCAAGATTACTAAAAGATAGAATTATATTTTTAGGAGAAGAGGTTAATGATGTTACAGCAAGTCTTGTTGTTGCACAGTTATTATTTCTTGAGTCTGAAGATCCTGGAAAGGATATAAGTCTTTATATTAACAGTCCAGGTGGTTCTGTAACAGCTGGTATGGCTATATATGATACAATGCAGTATATTAAGTGTGATGTTTCAACTATATGCATAGGACTTGCAGCAAGTATGGGAGCGTTCTTGCTTGCTGGCGGAGCAAAGGGCAAGAGATTTGCACTTCCTAATGCAGAGGTTATGATTCATCAGCCATCTGGTGGAGCAAGAGGACAGGCAACTGAGATTCAGATTGTTGCTGAGAACATTTTAAAGACTAAGAAGAGACTTAATGAGATGCTTGCTCAGAATACAGGAAAGCCTTTATCTCAGATAGAGATTGATACGGAGAGAGACTATTACATGAGTGCTGAAGAAGCTAAGGAGTATGGACTTATTGATAGTGTTATCACAAGCAGAGTATAATTATTTATGGAGGAATGGTTATGGCAGGGAAAAATAGTGAAGACAAGAAGCAGCTTAGATGCTCTTTTTGTAATAAATCCCAGGATCAGGTAAAAAAGTTAATAGCAGGACCTAATGTTTATATATGTGATGAGTGTATTGACATATGTGCTGAGATTATAGATGAGGAATTTTCAGATGACTACGATGTTTCTACAGGTATTAACCTGCTTAAACCAGCTGAGATCAAGGAATTTCTCGATGATTATGTTATAGGTCAGGAAGATGCCAAGAAGGTTCTTTCAGTTGCTGTTTATAATCACTATAAGAGAGTACTTGCAGAGAAGAGCCTTGACGTTGAATTACAGAAAAGTAATATTATCATGGTTGGACCTACTGGTTCAGGTAAGACATACCTTGCACAGACATTAGCAAAGCTTCTTAATGTTCCATTTGCCATAGCAGATGCTACAGCATTAACAGAAGCGGGTTATGTAGGTGAAGATGTTGAGAATATTTTACTTAAGATAATACAGGCTGCTGATTATGATATTGAGAGAGCAAGCTATGGTATTATTTATATTGATGAGATAGACAAGATTACAAGAAAGAGTGAGAATACATCTATTACAAGAGATGTATCTGGTGAAGGTGTTCAGCAGGCACTTCTTAAGATTTTAGAGGGTACTGTAGCAAGCGTTCCGCCACAGGGTGGAAGAAAGCATCCACATCAGGAATTCATTCAGATTGATACTACTAATATCTTATTTATATGTGGTGGTGCATTTGACGGGCTTGAGAAGATTATTGAAGCACGTATAGGTAAGAAGTCTATTGGTTTTAATGCAGAGATTGCTGATATAGAGAAGAAGGACGTAGGAGAACTCTTTAAGCAGGTTCTTCCGCAGGATTTTGTAAAGTATGGTATTATACCAGAGTTCGTAGGTCGTGTTCCTGTTTCTGTAGGACTTGATCTTCTTGATGAAGATGCACTCCTTAAGATTCTTACACAGCCTAAGAATGCTATTACAAAGCAGTATAAGAAGCTTTTTGAACTTGACAATGTTGAACTTGAGATAGAAGAGGATGCTCTTAAGGAGATTGCCCATATTGCAGTTCAGAGAGATATCGGTGCCAGAGGACTTAGATCTATTATGGAATCTGTTATGATGGATTCTATGTATTCAGTTCCTTCGGACAGCACAGTATCAAAGCTTATTATTACAAAAGACGCTGTTTTAGGTAATGACAAGCCTAAGTTAGAACATAATGAGAATAATGATTCTAATAGAAAACCTTTAACAAAGGGAAGAGGTTCAAAGAAGAATCCTGGAGAAATAGCATAAATTATTAAGGTTGATTAAAGACTGCTGGTTTTGGCAGTCTTTTTTTATATACTAAAGATGTTAAGATAAGCTATGTTGAAACAGATAAAAATATGTATAATTGACATTCATTAATGACAACATATAGATAGGTTGATAATATGAATATAATAGAAAGACAGAAGGCTGAAAAAGATCGTTTTATA
>JAILNW010000423.1 GCA_024691145.1 Lachnospiraceae bacterium | reverse complement strand
GGAAGAAGAGAAAGAGACAGAGATAAATATTGATGAGGTATTAGAGGATGATGAGGTTAATTCTGTTGTTAAGTCTATGCTCAAAATTAACAAGAGCAAAGATAAGATAAAAAGAGCAGGGGCTATTGCAGGAATTGTAATAATTCTTGGCATTTTTTTAATTACAGTAATTGCAGCAATTTTTGCTAAAGATAATCCTGAGTTTTTTATTGGTATGTTTTATATCATGTTTGGACTGCCAATTGTTATATATGGATATTCATTAATTATAAAATTTTTCAACAACTCAAAGCATTGATTAATTAACGAAAATGTAGTATAATTATTATAATTAGATAATTTTGTATTTTAATGTTATAATTTGTAAACGAGAGGTATGCATATGGAAGATGAAGAGTATATTGTAGGAGAACCTATATATTATGAGGTTCTGTCAGCTTTTATGTCTATTTTTATATGGGGAAGTGGACAGTTTTTCTTATGTAAACAAAGATTAAAGGGTATTTTGTTATTTGCAATACAGTTAATTATTATAGCTATTGAGATTTTTACAGGCTATTGGCCAGAGTATTTTGCAGGACAGATAGAACATTTTAACTTTAGACTGTATGGAGGGTATTTTACTCACGGCATATGGGGACTTGTAACATTGGGACAGTATAAGGGAGCAGGTAATGACCACTCAACAGTACTTATGCTTAATGGTATAATTTGCTGTATTGTTATATTTTTTATTTTGGTTTTTTATATCTGTAACATTGTGGATGCCTTTAATCAGGCGCGTATCTACAGAAGAACAAAGAAGAAGACAAGCTCGAAAGAATATGCAAAGCAGTTATATAGAGAGATATTTCCATATATATTTCTTACACCAGCATTACTTATGGTTATATTCATAGTAATTATGCCTATTATATTTTCTGTACTTACTGCATTCACAAATTATAATAGGAATCATATGCCACCAGGAAATCTTGTTGACTGGGTTGGAATTGAAAACTTTAAAAATCTGCTACATAGTCCAATTTGGTCTTCTACATTTTTTGGAGTATTTAAGTGGACAATTATATGGGCAGTTGTAGCAACTACAACAACATATTTCCTTGGAATGTTTCAGGCAATATTACTTAATCATCCTAGTGTAAGATTTAAGTCATTATACAGGGGTATAATGATACTTCCATGGGCGATTCCTCAGATGATTTCTCTTATGGTATTTAAGAATCTTCTTAATGGACAATTTGGACCAGTCAGTGCTTTACTTGTTAAGATAGGAGTTACTAAGGAAAGGGTAATGTTTTTATCAGACCCGGCACTTGCCAAGTTTACAATAATTATGGTTAATCTGTGGCTTGGTTTTCCTATTTTTATGATTATGATACAAGGTGTATTGTCTAATATTAATAATGAATTATATGAGGCGGCTGCAATTGATGGAGCTACTTCTTGGCAGAAGTTTTATAAGATTACATTTCCTCTTGTTTTCAGAGCAACTTCGCCATTGGTAGTTATGACTTTTGCAAGTAATTTTAATGGATTTGGTTCAGTATTTTTCTTAACAGAAGGAGGTCCTGCTAATCCTGATTATAACTTTGCAGGAAGTACAGATATCCTGATTTCATGGATTTATCAGCTGACTCTTGAACATAAGATGTATAATATGGCAGCGGTTATGTGTATTATGTTGTTTATATTAATTGGAGGCATTTCTTTATGGAACTTTAAAAGAACCTCTGCATTTAAGGAGGTTTAATTATGAAGACTAAAAGATTTAAGAAAAGTGATGTGGTTGCATTTTTAATTAATGCAGAACTTATACTTACTTCAATTTTGGTAATAGTACCGGTTATATGGATTGTTTCTTCCTCATTTAATAATGGTACAAGCCTTATAACTTCAGGATTTTTGCCAAAGAGTTTTACATTGGATAATTATAGAAGATTGTTTCATGAGACCAGTTATATTGTGTGGTTTTGTAATACTTTTGAGATTGCAATACTTAATATGATAGTGTCGGTTTCACTTATTATGATATCTGCCTGGACAGTATCAAGGTTTTATTTTAAATGGAAAAAAGCAGGCATGCTTACAATGCTTGTATTGTCCATGTTTCCAACATTTCTGTCCATGACAGCAATGTACACTTTGTTCGTTACACTTGGGCTTATAGGAAAACCTATAGCACTTGTAATGATATATACAGGAGGTGCAATACCTTATAATGTATGGCTTGTAAAGGGATATCTTGATGGTATTTCCAAGGAACTTGATGAGGCTGCTTATGTTGATGGATGTTCGAGAATCAAGAGCTTTTTCTTGATAGTACTTCCACTTTCAAAACCTATTATAGTTTATTGTGCTGTTTCTCAGTTCATGATGCCATGGATGGATTATATTTTACCTAATTTGTTACTTAGTGGTGACGATAATAAGACAGTGGCAGTTGGATTGTATTCTTTAATTCATGGACACGAGAATCTGTATTTTACTACATTTGCAGCAGGTGCTGTAATTGTAGCTATACCAATTACGGTAATTTATCTTTTGTTCCAGAAGTTCCTTGTACAGGGAATATCTGCTGGAGCAAATAAGGGATGATGTCATAAAAGACATAGATATATTGGAGGCGATTTTAATGAAAAGAAGATTATTAGTAAGTTTATTAATTGTAAGTGTTGCAGCCATGTCATTTGGCTGTGGTAAGAGAGAGATTCCTAAAGATGAGATTGTTGAAACATCAGATGATCCATTTGACGGAATGGATGAACTTGTGCCTGAAAAGAATGCCAAGATTACAATTATGACTTCATGTGTAGATTTTGTAACTGAGATGGGAGAAAGATTTAAGGAAAAATATAAAGATTATAATATAGAGATAAAAGTTGAAAACAAGGGCTTAGGACTTGTTGATAAATTATCAGTTGATGGTCCTGCAGGAACAGGTGCAGATGTTATTATAGCTGCTCATGATGAGTTTATTGAAGGAATGAATGCTGAACTTTTCCTTGAAATATCGCCTAAATTATCTGGTGATATAATTAAAGCAGAGAATGAAGTTGGTATTAACTCAGTTACTTACGATGATAAACTTTATGGTGTTCCTGTTTCTCTTGAAACAAGCTGTATGTTCTACAACAAAGATATAGTTGGAGATAAGCCAGCTGAAACTTTTGAAGAGATTGCTGAAAAGTCATTAGAATACAATGATTATACTAACAATAATTTTTACTTCTTAGTAAAAATAGGAGATGGATATAAATTGTTCCCATTTATGAGTGCTTTTGGATATAGACCATTTGGCGAAAAGGGAATTGATAAAGATCCAGGTTTTTCATCTGACGAATATCTTAAGGGACTTGAGGCGGTTGCAAAACTTAAAGATATGATTAACATGAAAGCATCAGATTTAAATTCAGATAGTTATTTATCAACTTTATTTAAAGATGGAAAGCTTGCATATATGTTTACAGGACCTTGGGACGTTGCTACATTTGATTCTGCAGGGATTAATTATGGCGTTACTACGCTTCCTACTTATAATGGTAAGGCAATGACTCCATTTGCGGGGGTTATGAATGCACATGTATCTGCATATACTAAGTTCCCTAGAACGGCAGAATTATTTGTTTCTACATTATGTACAGATGAGGCTGCAAGTGTTCTTTACGAAAAAGAAAATAAGATTACAACTCTTAAGGATATAAGTAATGTTAGTGGTATTAATGAAGATGAAAGAATTGCATGTTTTGTTAAGCAGTTTTCTGATTCAGTTCCTATGCCTTCTATTGCAGAAGTTACATATTACTGGCCAATAACAGAATCTATTTCAAAACTTGTATTTGATAAAGAGTTAACTCCTGAAGAGGGACAGAAAAAATCAATAGAAAACTATAAGACATTAACAGAGAGTAATAAATAATTATTTGATTTTGGAGGAATTATATGAACGTACAGGCATTATGTCATATACCCTATAGTAATTACGCATATGCTATTAATGACAACACTATACAAATAAGACTTCGTACAGCAAAGGGTGACTTGAAAAAAGTAATTTTGTGTTATGGCTGTAAGTTTGATTGGTCAGAAGAATCCAAAAAACGTTTTAAGATGAAAAAGGAGTATTCTGATGAGTTTTTTGATTATTATATCTACAATATTGTAGAAGATGATTCACGTATTGGTTATTATTTTGAATTAACCGATAATGATGGCAATTTCAGCATATACAGTGAGATTGGCATGCTTGATGAATTTGATGACAGTCAGGCATATTGTACTTTTTTTCATTATCCTATGATTAATGAGAGTGATATACATAGAACACCAGCCTGGATATATGATACAGTATTTTACCAGATATTTGTTGAAAGATTTGCAAAAGGAAAGAATGATTCTGAAGACAGGGATTATCTGGTTAGCTGGGATAGCAAGCCTACACCTACAAGTTTTTATGGTGGTAATTTACAAGGTATAATAGATAATATTGATTATCTTGCTGAACTTGGAATTAATGCAGTATATCTTACTCCTGTATTTTCAGCTGATTCAAATCATAAGTATGATACAAATGATTACATGAAGGTTGACAAATATTTCGGAGATAAGGACACTCTTAGGAAACTTGTAGAACATGCCCACAAAAGAGATATAAGGATTATGCTTGATGCAGTATTTAATCATTGTAGCATGAATATATCATTCTTTCAGGATGTAATTAATAATGCTGATTCGCCTTATAAGGACTGGTTTTGCATTGACAGCTTTCCTGTAGATACAGAAAAACTGAATTATAAAGTGTTTTCATTCTGTAATTACATGCCGAAGTTTAATACATCCAATCCTGAAGTAAGAAAATATCTTATTGATGTAGCTAAATACTGGACTAATGAATGTAATATTGATGGCTGGAGACTGGATGTTGCTGATGAAGTTGATAAGGATTTCTGGCGTGATTTTAGAAAGTCTATAAAATCAATAAACAAGGATATTGCAATAATTGGTGAGTCGTGGCATACTTCTTTAGAATATTTAAGAGGAGATATGTATGATAGTGTTATGAACTATCCAGTTACAAAGCTTGCCCTTGATTATTTCGCTAGAAAAAAGATTGATGCTTCAAAATTTGAATATGGATTATCAAGACATCTTATGCAGTATGGTGATAATGTTAATTATAGCATGCTTAATCTTCTTGATAGCCATGATACGGAAAGATTTTTAACCACAACAAAGAATGACGAGAATAAATTGTTAGCTGCTGTTACATTTTTGTTCGGATATGTAGGAATGCCTTGCATATATTATGGCACTGAAATTGGAATGGACGGAGAGTATGACCCTGGATGCCGTAAAGGTTTTGAATGGGACAGCTCAAAATGGAATAAAAAAATATTCGAGTATTATAAAAAAATTATTGATATCAGAAAGAAAGAAGAAGTTCTGAAAAAAGGTGATATAAAGTTTAATTATGATAAAAAAGCATTTATAATGATTAGAAGTTATAATAATGAAAAGATAATTATTCTTTGTAATAATACCGATAAAAATGTTGAGGTCAGTTTAGCTAAGTATAAAAAGAAAGAAGGCAGTATTAAAGAACTTATTGCCAACAGATGCTTACTTAAGGATAATAAAGTTGTTATAAAGCCTGATGGTTCAGGATTTTATAAAATATAATTTTTATGTAAAGGAGATTCATATGAAGAAGTTTATTAGAATTTTAATGTTAGCAGCTATAGTAACTGTATTTGCATCATCTAATGCATTTGCAACAACTATTGATACAGGTGATGGAGAAGAGATTACATTACATGTTAAGAACCGTATGGACTGGCCTAATTTTTATATTTATAACTGGGGACCAGATTCTGGTGAATTATTTAGTGGCTGGCAGGGATATAAGCTTGAAAACCCAGATGAGAATGGCTGGATAACTATTACTTTTAAATCAAAAGGAAATCTTAATCTTGTATTTAGTTCAGATTACAATCAAGATGGTATGTATGATAAGAATAATGACAGACAGACAGGAGACATTAAAGATGTACCAAATACTATAAAAGAAGCCTGGGTTATTGTTGCAGGTGAACAGTCTGGAACAGAGGAAGAAGTTAATGATCTTGAAGTAGATGCAGCTGCAAGCGGCTATCTATATACAATTCCATTAAGTGATTCATGGCCAAGAACTGAAGGATTTGTGGCACCAGCAGAAGAGTTATATACAAAGGAAAATGTTGATTTTGAACCAACATTAGCACCAGAGCCAACAGAAGAACCTGAAGCTGATGTAACTGAAATAAGTGGAAATGATGATGCACAGACTACTGCTGCACTAGCTGAAGAAGAGGCAGATACTGGAAATATAGTTAAAATTATTGCTATTGTACTTATAGTTCTTGTTATTGCAATTGTTGGAACAATTGTATTTATAAAATTAAAAGATAAGAAAAATGAAAACTAAATCTTGTAAAAAATATACAGTAGGGAAATAACTTATGCAGTGAGTTCCAGTGATGGAATTAAAAGAAGAATAAGAAAAAAAGATTAAAAATAAAGGAATTAAGAAAATTAAATTTCTTAATTCCTCTTTTTTTCCATTGAACTATCTTACGCTGAATAATAATTCACCATATGATGGATATGGCCAGTAATCTTTGTCTGTCTTTTCTTCTGCTTCATCAACAGCGGCTCTGATTGTTTCCATAAGTGGAAGAACAGTATCTCTTATAGTTTCAGATATAGCTACAACATTATCATTTGTCTTGATTTCAGCTATAACTTCCTCTAATTTTAAAGTATTTGTATCTATTTCATCAATAAGCTCTGAAAGTCTTGTTATAAGAGTAGTTTCATAAGCTGATTTTATACCTGGTACAACTGCCTGCTTAGAAGCAAGAGTTGAAGCAACATCGCTTGCAAATGCATCAATAGCTGAAAGAATACTCTTTCTAACCATAGAAACCATTGTCTGAGCTTCGATGTTAACTGCTTTATTATAGTTATCAAGCATGATTTCACAACGTGAGTTAAGCTCTGGTACTGAGAATACCTTATGAGAAGTTAATAACTCAACATTCTTCTCATCAAGCAAATGAGGCATACAGTCTGGTGTAGTCTTGTAGTTTAAAAGACCTCTGTTAGTTGTAGCTTCATTAATCCACTCATCATCATAACCATTACCGTTAAAGATAATTCTCTTATGTTCTTTAATAGTATCCTGAATAACTTTGTGTAATGTTTCATCAAAGTTATCGCATCCCTCAAGAATGTCGGCGTACTGCTTAAGTGATTCAGCAACAGCTGTGTTAAGCATAATGTTTGCACATGCAATACTGTTAGATGAACCAAGCATTCTGAACTCGAACTTGTTACCTGTAAATGCGAATGGTGATGTACGGTTTCGGTCAGTAGTATCTCTTGGGAACTTAGGAAGTACATGTACTCCAAGTTTTAATAAAGTCTTTTCTGCAGCATTGTATGGTGTGTCATTTTCAATTGCTTCGAGTATAGCTGTTAATTCATCACCTAAGAAGATAGAAACAACAGCTGGTGGTGCCTCATTTGCTCCAAGTCTGTGATCGTTACCAGCAGTGGCAACTGAAAGTCTTAATAAATCCTGATAATCATCAACAGCTTTAATTACTGAGCAAAGGAATAATAAGAACTGTGCATTTTCATAAGGTGTTTCACCAGGAGTTAAAAGGTTAACACCTGTATCAGTTGCAATTGACCAGTTGTTATGTTTACCGCTTCCGTTTACTCCGGCAAATGGTTTTTCATGAAGAAGACAAACAAGTCCATGTTTTACAGCAACTTTCTGCATGATTTCCATTGTAAGCTGGTTGTGATCAGTTGCTATATTAGTTGTTCCATATATAGGAGCTAATTCGTGCTGTGCTGGAGCAACTTCGTTATGCTGAGTTTTAGCTAAAATTCCAAGTTTCCAAAGTTCATCGTTAAGGTCTGTCATGTATTCAAGTACCTTTGGCTTAATAACACCAAAGTAGTGATCATCCATTTCCTGTCCCTTTGGTGGTTTAGAACCGAATAAAGTTCTTCCTGTATATATAAGGTCTGGTCTCTTATCAAACATTTCTCTTGTTACAAGGAAATATTCCTGCTCTGGACCAACTGATGTTCTAACACATTTTACATCTTCGTTTCCGAAAAGTTTTAAAATACGCATTGCCTGTTTATTAAGTGCCTGCATTGAACGAAGAAGAGGAGTTTTCTTATCAAGAGCTTCTCCGCCATATGAACAGAATGCTGTAGGTATACATAATGTTTTTCCTTTTATAAATGCATAAGAAGTTGGATCCCATGCTGTATATCCTCTGGCTTCAAATGTTGCTCTAAGTCCTCCTGATGGGAAAGATGATGCATCAGGCTCTCCCTGAAGAAGTTCCTTTCCTGAAAATTCCATTATAACGCTTCCGTCTGGAGAAGGAGAGATAAAGCTGTCATGCTTCTCAGCAGTTACACCTGTAAGTGGCTGGAACCAGTGAGTAAAATGTGTTGCTCCGTGGCTAATTGCCCAGTCTTTCATTGCCTGTGCAACAGCATCTGCAACCTGATTGTCAAGTCGTTCTCCTTCATCTATAGTTTTCTTTAATGAATTGTAAACCTTTGCAGAAAGGCTTGCTTTCATTACCCTATCATCAAAAACTAAACTTCCAAAATAATCTGTAACTGTACTCATAAAAATTATCCTCCGTTTCTTTTATTTTTAAATCGTATTTTAATAGAAAAAGGCAAGGGTATTCTTTTGATAGCGCCCTTGCCATGTAAATAAAGTATAACACAATATAATTAAAAAAACGCCTTAGAATTTAATCTAAGACGCCATTGCCTTTTATGCATTTGATTATAGACCATGTTTTTTTGAATGTCAAGAGGAAAAATAAAAAAAATCAAAAAAATTTTTTTCATAATTTTTTTAAAAAGGGTGTTGACAAATGTATTAGTCCTGTGCTACAATTTCTAACAAATGAGCAAGGGTGTTCGTTTAACTGTTAAAGCAGTTAGATGAGCACCCTTTTTTCTATACAAAAAAGAGAGGATGAAGGATATGTTGAAGGAAGGAGAGATTCGTATTCCATCTGGATGCGCTATTGCAGCAGTTATTTCTAAAGATGGTAATATGATGACTGGTGAAAAGATATTTAAGAGTATGATTCCGATGCACGACAGATCGAATGGTCTGGGTGGCGGATTTGCAGGATATGGTATTTATCCTGAATATAAAGATTTTTTTGCACTGCATTTATTCTTTGATGATAATTATAGTAAAGAAGAGTGTGAGAAGTATCTTAAGGAAAAGTTCGAGATAGTAAAAGCTGAGCCTATACCTACAAGAACTATTCCAGAGATTACAGATGAACCTCTTATATGGAGATACTTCGTTGCACCACTTAATTCAGTTCTTCGTGCAATGCAGTTAGACGAGAAAGAATATGTTGCAAGAATAGTAATGAAGATTAATACACATTTTAAAGGTTCTTATGTATTCTCAAGCGGAAAGAACATGGGAGCATTTAAGGCGGTAGGTTATCCGGAGGATGTAGGAAGATTCTACAAACTTGATAAATATGAAGGATACAGCTGGACAGCACATGGAAGATATCCAACTAATACACCAGGATGGTGGGGAGGTGCTCATCCATTTGCACTTCTTGATTATTCTATAGTACATAATGGTGAGATTTCTTCATATGATGCCAACAGAAGATTTATAGAGATGTTTGGTTACAAATGTACATTACAGACTGATACTGAGGTTATTACTTATATAGCTGATTATCTCCTTAGAAAACAGGGACTTACTTTAGAAGAGGCTGCATCAGTTATTGCAGCACCATTCTGGAGTACAATTGCTGCTAAAGATGAGAAGGAAAAAGAAAAACTTACTTATCTCAGAACAGTATTCAGCAGCCTTCTTGTTACAGGACCATTTTCAATTGTACTTGGTTTTGAAAATGGACTTATGGCTCTTAATGACAGACTTAAGCTTCGTTCAATGGTTGTTGGAGAAAAAGATGATAAGGTATTTATAGCAAGTGAAGAAGCTGCCATAAGAGTTATGGAACCGGATGCAGAGAATATATATGCTCCGCAGGGAGGAGAGCCGGTTATAGTAAGAGTGAAGGAAGGTGCAAGTAATGGCAATTAATTATATATTTCCTGAATTTGAAGTAATAAGGGATCAGAACAGATGTATCAAGTGCAGAGTCTGTGAGAGACAGTGTGCCAACGAAGTACATATTTATAACGAAGATGGCAATGTAATGCTTAGCGATGAAAGCAAATGTGTTGACTGCCAGAGATGTGTTACTCTTTGTCCAACAAGAGCACTTAAGATTACAAAGAACGAATGTACTTTGAGAGAAAATGCAAACTGGAAACAGGATACTATAAAAGAAATATATAAACAGGCAAACAGCGGTGGTGTTCTTTTATCATCAATGGGTAATCCTAATCCGCTTCCTGTATACTGGGACAAGATGTTAATTAATGCATCACAGGTTACAAACCCACCTATTGATCCACTTCGTGAGCCTATGGAAACCAGAGTTTTCTTAGGTAAAAAGCCTGAAAAGATTAAAAGAGATGAAAATGGCAATATAATTACAGATATATCACCACAGCTTGAATTATCAATGCCTGTTATGTTTTCGGCTATGAGCTATGGTTCAATCAGTTACAATGCACATGAAAGTCTTGCAAGAGCTTCTAAGGAGCTTGGTATTTACTACAACACAGGTGAGGGCGGTCTTCATGAAGATTTTTATGTATATGGCGAGAATACAATTGTGCAGGTAGCATCAGGAAGATTTGGTGTTCATGAAGATTACCTTAACGCTGGTGCAGCAATTGAGATTAAAATGGGACAGGGCGCAAAGCCTGGTATCGGAGGACATTTGCCTGGAGCAAAGATTGTAGGAGATGTATCTAAAACAAGAATGATACCAGAGGGTTCAGATGCCATTTCACCAGCACCTCACCATGATATTTATTCTATCGAGGATTTGAGACAGCTTGTATTTTCACTTAAAGAAGCTACTCAGTATAAGAAACCTGTTATTGTAAAGGTTGCAGCTGTTCATAATATAGCAGCAATAGCAAGTGGTATTGCAAGAAGCGGAGCTGATATTATTGCTATTGATGGTTTCAGAGGCGGTACAGGAGCTGCTCCAACAAGAATAAGAGATAATGTTGGTATTCCAATTGAACTTGCCCTTGCAGCAGTTGATAAGAGACTTAGAGATGAGGGTATAAGAAATAATGTATCTCTTGTTGTTGGAGGAAGTATAAGAAGTGCTTCTGATGTTGTTAAAGCAGTTGCCCTTGGTGCAGATGCCTGCTACGTAGCAACAGCTGCTTTACTTGCCCTTGGATGCCACCTTTGCAGAACTTGCCAGACAGGCAAGTGTAACTGGGGTATAGCTACACAAAGACCTGAACTTGTTAAGAGACTTAATCCTGATATAGGTTCTGAAAGACTTGTTAATCTTATGACTGCATGGAGACATGAGATTAAAGAACTTATGGGCGGTATGGGTATTAACTCAATCGAAACTCTTCGTGGTAACCGATTAATGCTGCGAGGAATTAATCTTACAGGAAAGGAGCTTGAGATTCTCGGTATCTCACACGCAGGAGAATGAAAAGAGTATATGTTAATGAAAAATGGTGTTTAGGCTGTCACTTATGTGAATATAACTGTGCATTTGCCAATTCAGGACTTACTGATATGGTGGAAGCACTTAAAGATAAAAAAATATATCCAAAGATACATGTAGAGGGAAATGACAAGATAAATTATGCTGTATCATGCAGACATTGTGAAGATCCTATGTGTATAAAGAGCTGTATAGCAGGAGCTATTTCGAAGAAGGACGGGGTTGTTACAATTGACAAGAATAAATGCGTAGGCTGTCTTACTTGTGTTCTTGTTTGTCCTTATGGATGTGTAACACCATCAGAAAGCGGTGTTGCTGATAAATGTGAATTATGTACTAACAACGGACAGACAGAGCCAGCATGTGTTAAGGGATGTCCTAACAGGGCAATAGTCTTTGAAGAGAGGTGATTGTATGAACAAGTATGTTATTATTGGAAATGGTGTTGCAGCATGTGGCTGTGTGGAAGGTATAAGAAGTTATGACAAGGAAGGAAGCATAACTATTATTTCAGAAGAAAATCATCCTGTTTATTCAAGACCTCTTATATCATATTACCTTGAGGACAAAACTGATTTAAAAAGAATGCTTTACAGAGATGAAGATTTTTATGAAAAGAATAAATGCAAGGTTTATTACAATAAAAAGGCTGTTAAGGTTGATAAGGAAGAGAAAAGTGTTACTTTAGATGATTCAACTATTATATATTATGATAAACTTTGTGTGGCAGCTGGATCAAGACCGTTTGTGCCTCCATTTAAAGGACTTGAAACAGTTAAAAATAAGTTTTCATTTATGAAATTAGATGATGCTCTTGAGATTGAGAAAGTTCTAAGTAAAAAGGCAAGAGTTCTTATTGTAGGCGCAGGTCTTATAGGACTTAAGTGTGCCGAGGGTATTTATGATAAAGTAAGACATATAACAATATGTGATCTTGCACCAAGGCTTTTATCAAGTATACTTGATGAGGAAAGTGAAGCAATTGTAAGAAAGACTTTAATAGATAAGGATATTGATTTAATGTTAGGTGATACAGCAGAGTCTTTCGATACTAACAAAGCTTTTATGAAGAGTGGCAAAACAGTTGAATTTGATATACTTGTTCTTGCAGTTGGTGTAAGAGCTAATACTGAACTTCTTTCAGAAGAAGGAATTGCATGTGGAAGAGGCATAGTTGTAAATGACAGACAGGAAACATCAGTTAAAGGCATATTTGCAGCTGGTGACTGTACAGAATATATGGATATTTCATCTAATCAGCAGAAGGTTATGGCAATTCTTCCGAATGCATATATGCAGGGAAAGTGTGCCGGAAGTAACATGGTTGGTATTGACTGTGCATTTGATGATGCATTCCCAATGAACTCAATGGGAATCTTCGGAACACACATGATGACTGCCGGATGTTACTGTAGAGAAGAAGATGGCGGTGAGGTTTACATTGAAAAAAGCGATGATAAACTTAAAAAACTGTTTATGAAGGACGGATATTTAAAGGGATTTATTCTTGTAAATGATATTAAGAAAGCTGGTATTTATACAAGCATGATTAGAAATCAGGTTCCACTTGATACTGTAGACTTTAATCTTGTTAAAACTAATCCAGAACTTATAGCATTTGGTGTGGATTATGTCAAGGAAAAAATGACTGCAAGTGTGTAAGGAGGTTATGTTATGGAGATAGATGCTAATAATGCTAATTACAGCGAATTAAATGATAAAATAAGAAGTGCAGGCGATGAATGTACACTTAAAAATTGTCTTGGACAGAGATTTATTGCAGCAGGTATGTCAAAGAAACATATAGATATTGAGGGTATTCCTGGAAATGCCCTTGGAGCTTATCTTAATGGTGCAGAGATTATTGTTCACGGAAATGCACAGGATGCTGTTGGAGATACAATGAACGAAGGAAGTATTACTGTTCATGGAAATATCGGTGATGCAGCAGGATATGCAATGCGTGGAGGAAAGATATTTGTTAAAGGAAACGCAGGATACAGAGCAGGTATTCATATGAAAGCTTATAAAGAAAAGAAACCAGTTATGGTAATTGGCGGAAGAACTGGAAGCTTTTTAGGAGAGTACCAGGCAGGCGGAATTATAATAGTTCTTGGACTTAATGAAGATGGAAAGCCTATAGTAGGTAATTACCCATGTACAGGAATGCATGGAGGCAAGATGTTTCTTAGAACAAAGAATGTAAATATCAAATTTCCAAGCCAGGTAAGTACAAACAAGGCAACTAAGGAAGATATAGATGAAGTAAAAGAACATATTGAAAAGTTTTGTGAGTGTTTTGGATACAATGCAGAGGAGTTAATTAATGATGAATATATAATTGTAACTCCGGACAGCAAAAATCCATACAAACAAATGTATGTAGCAAATTAAATAGTTATTTCCTGTAGCACTGTATATCAGAAATGGTATACAGTGTTTTCTTATAAATAATTTTATACATTAATACGATATAATAAATGTAAAATTATGGAAATGCAAAGGAGCATGTTTATGTATAAAAAAAGTTTTAAAGCAAGAATTATTAGTTTAACAGCAATACCATTAATTGCAACATGTATAGCAATATTTCTTGTTGTTGTAAATAGAACAAAAGCTGTTTGTCAAAATGATACAGAAGAAAAATTAATGACAGCAACATATGCTGTAAGAGCTTTAATGGATAGTTTGTCTGATGATGACTATCGACTTGATGATAATGGAAACATGTATGCGGGAGATGTTGATTTATCTGGTTTTGCCTCTGAACTTGAAAATTTTACAGAAGAAACTGGAATATATGCAACAATATTTTATGGTGATACTAGAGTTATTACTACTGTAAAACAGGAAGGTAAAAATACAGTTGGTACAAAGGCATCGGAAGAAGTAAGTAAAAAGGTTCTTGCAGGTGAAAATGTTGTTAATCTGGATACTAAAGTACTTGATAAAAGACTGATTGTTTCATACATTCCATTATATCAAAAGGATAAAGAAACAATATGTGGAATGGTATTTGCAGGGGTAGAAAGAAACGTGTTTGTAAATACTGTCATTAATGTATCTATGCAGATATTAACAATATCACTTATTCTTACGGCAATATCCATAATTATTTCTGCTTTAATGTCTATTAATTATAATCATATTGTTTGTGATGCTTCTAATGTTGCAAATAAACTTGCAGATGGAGATTTGTCAGTTAATAATATAAAGTATGGAATTAACAGGGCAGATGCTTTAGGATGTCTTGCCAGAGATGTAAATAATTTAAAAGAACAGTTTAGAAATGCAATAGGCACTGTTAAATCAAACATTGGAGTATTGGTTAATAATTCTTCAGAGTTAGAAAATGCTTCAAAAGAAGCCGCTGATTCTATGGAAAATTTTACTGTGGCAGTTGAAGAAGTTTCTGCTGGTGCAACAACAACGGCCCAAAAAGTAGAATCATCTGTAAAAGGTGTAGAGAATATTATTAAGACTATGAATTCGATAAATGATAGTGTTCTAAAAACTGATGAATTTACAGATGCCATGGAGGCTAATTCAAAGAAAGTTGCAGATGACTTCATAAATCTTATAAATGAAACTTTATCTGCTGTAACAAAACTGAAGGATATTACTATAAAAATGGAACATGTTAAAGATGCAGTTGAAACGGTAACAGTTGCGGCAAATGATATTAATGATATAGCTGCACAAACAAATCTGCTGTCTCTTAATGCATCGATAGAGGCTGCAAGAGCAGGAGAAGCTGGACGTGGCTTTTCTGTTGTTGCAAGTGAAATATCGACTTTAGCAGATCAGTCAAATGATGCATCTATTAAGATAAGAAATATTATGACCAGACTTAAAGAAGAAACTGAAGGTGCAGTAGCAATGGTTAATGAAATGTCAATTATGATGGACAGGCAGGATGAAAACAGCAAAAAATCAATGGAAAGCTTAAAGGGACTGATTGGTGATATAAATAAAACAAAGGATATGGTTAATGAAGTTCGTAATAGTTCCATATCTGTAACTAATTATTGTGAAGATGTTAATGAAGATATATCAACTTTATTAGGAGTTTCTGAGGAAAATGCAGCTTCTACTGAAGAAGCAAGTGCTACAATTAATCAGGTAAAAGCAATAACAGAAAATGTTAAAAATATGGGAAATGATATAAAAGAAGTAGCAGATAAGTTAAATGAGATTATGGAAAAATTTAAAATATAATTAGGAAGTTAATAATAATTATATAATGTAAATGTAAAATATTGTAAAATAATAGAAAATGTTGTATAATAAATAATAGGTGTAAGTAAATACATTGACAGGAGGATCTGAGTATGTATAAAAAAAGTTTTAAAGCTAGAATAATAAGTCTTACAGCTATTCCTTTAACTGTAACATGTATTGCGTTAATTTTAGTTGCAGCTTATCAAACAAGCCAATTTTCTGAAAAAAATATTCAGGAGAAATTAATAGCAACATGTCATGCCTTTTCAGAAAGTCTTAATGCATCTACTGAAGGAGAAAACATTGCAATAAATGATGAAGGTGTTTTGTGCTCTGGAGATTTTGAATTGTCATGGTTTGAGGAAACAATAAAAAAATATTATAAAGAAACCGGGATATTCGTATCTGTCTTTTATGGAGACAACTGTGTTATGACCAATATGAAAAATGAGAAATCTTCAGGAATAAAATTATCAAAAGATGTATATGGAAAAATTATAAAAGGTGAGACATACTTCGATTTGGATGCAAAAATAGATGGAGAGAGATTAGTTGCAGAATATATACCTTTATATCAGCCAAATGGAAAAGAAATATATGGTGCGTTATTTTGTGCGACAGATAGAAATGAATTTGTAAATAGTGTAAGAAGTGTAGCTGATAATACTTTGGTATTATCATTTATATTAATGGTATTATCAATATTTATATCAGTCAGGATGTCTGTTAATTATAATCATATTATTGGTGATGCTTCTAAAGTGGCAAAGAAACTTGCTGTAGGTGACTTTACAGTAGGAAATATAAGTCATGGAATTAATAGATCTGATGCACTTGGTGATCTTGCAAGAAATGTTAATAATCTTAAGAAACAGTTTACAGAAGCAATTGGCGGAGTTAAATCAAACATAGGTATTCTTGTAAATAATTCTTCGAATCTTGAAAATGCTTCTGAAGAAGCTGCGGAATCCATGGAAAATTTTGCTGTGGCAATTGAGGATATAGCAACTGGAGCAACCAGCACAGCATCAAAAGTTGAGTCATCTGTAAAGGGTGTATCAAATATCATGAATACAATGAATTCCATTAATGAAAGTGTATTTAAGACAGATGAATTTACAGAAGAGATGGAAAAAAATTCAAAGGAAGTTGCAAGTGATTTTGATGAACTTATAAATGAAACTGTTAAGGCTGTTACAAAACTTAAGGATATTACTAATAAAATGGAGCACGTTAAAGAGGCAGTTGAAACAGTTACTGTTGCGGCAAATGATATTAATTCTATTGCAGCACAAACAAATCTTCTCTCACTTAATGCTTCAATAGAAGCTGCAAGAGCGGGAGAGTCAGGACGAGGATTTGCAGTAGTTGCAAGTGAAATATCAACTCTTGCAGACCAGTCGAATGAGGCTTCTATTAAGATTCGTGATATCATGACAAGACTTAAAGAAGAAACTGAAGGTGCAGTAGGTATGGTTAATGAAATGTCTATTATGATAGACAAACAGGATGAAACAAGTAGAAAATCTATGACTAGTCTTAATGGACTTATAGAGGATATTAATAAAACAAAAGAAATGGTTAACGAGGTTCGTAACGGTTCGATTTCGGTTACAAAATACTGTGAGGAGGTTAACGAAGATATATCAAGTCTTCTTGGAATTTCTCAGCAGAATGCTGCAACAACTCAAGAAGCCAGTGCAACAATCACACAGGTTTCAGAAATTACTTTGAATGTAAAGAGAATGGGGAATGACATTAAAGAAGTTGCAGATAAACTTGATGAATTAATGGGAAAATTCATAATAGAATAGAACTAAAGAAAAGCATCAGTTATAAATTGTAAAACTGATGCTTTGTTTTTATTGATTTTTAACAGTATTCTTTTTATGATACATATATTTTCCCCATAAGAAGCCTAGTAAAGCAGGTGCAATACTAAACACAGGTGCGAAATGAAGCTCGCTTGTTATTAGGAAAAAGAATAATTCACATATAAATACAAAAAACACAGGTGGTAAAAGACGCCACTTTCCATATGCTGGATTAAATGTTACCAATGCTGATATAATAAGTGTTGCAATTGGAAGCAGTATATAATATGAAATCATAAAAGTATACATAAGCCCATGCTTAAAGTAACTGGAAATAACACATGCTATAAAACATAGAGTCCAGCAACAGGTAAAACACAGTGTATAGTAAAGAATCGGTGACTTTTGTTTTAATTCATTAATGTAGTTCATAATATTCACGTCCTTATATATTTTTATGGTATAATGCTAACATAAAAAGTAATTTTTTTCAATGAAAAAACAAAAAAATATTGATAAAAAAATATAGTTAAAGTATAATAAAATAAATACGTGTGTTTACTGTTTAACGGTAGAAAAGGGGAAAAAATTTGAAAAATAATATTTTAAGCAATGCTATTATAGTTATTAGCTCGATATTTATTTTTATATGTATTGTTATATTGGTTAAACTTGGGAAATCAGAGGAGATGCTTACACTTGAAGTGAACAGCAATACTACTTTATGTTCACAGAACTATGATATGAATGATAAAACATGGACTATAGAATACAAAGACAATATATATAAACCATATTGTGTTGGGGACATAAAAAAGGTTGATAATGAACTTATTGGGTATGTTAAGGAACATAATAATATCTCGAAATATATATTTAAAGTTAAGGATCAAAGTGTAGACGACTTTATTATAACTATTTCAGATAATGGTTTGAATCATGTTTCTGGAAGTAATATTGGATTTATATATAAAAATGTTAATTTGTCTGATATACCATATGGAATTGATAAATCGGATATAACAGAAGACGATATTAATGTAGG
>JAILNW010000416.1 GCA_024691145.1 Lachnospiraceae bacterium | reverse complement strand
TACAAATGTAACTGAATAAGTATAAATCATAGATAACAAAAGATATGAAAATTTGTTTCTCATAAATAACTCTGGATATATTTTATTATAATTAATATTATGATAAAAAGAATTACCGTGTGCAAAATTTCATACGGTAATTCTTAATCATTGTTCACGCATAACAATTATTATTCTTCGTATCCGTTTGGATTATTCTTCTGCCATCTCCATGTGTCTGCACACATCTCATCAATGCCTCTTGTTGCAGTCCATCCAAGTTCTTCTTTGGCTTTAGTTGCATCTGCATAACAAGTAGCTATATCCCCTGGTCTTCTAGGCTTGATTTCATAATTAATCTTATCACCATAAGCCTTCTCAAATGCCTTAACCATATCAAGAACGCTGTATCCAACACCTGTTCCTAAGTTATATGTTAACACTCCTGTATCTTTAATTCCCTTTGCAATAATGTCTTCAATCTTCTCAATTGCCTTAACATGTCCATTAGCAAGATCTACAACATGGATATAATCTCTTACACCTGTTCCATCAGGAGTATCATAGTCGTTGCCAAATACTCCAAGGCATTTAAGTTTTCCAACTGCAACCTGAGAAATATAAGGCATAAGGTTATTAGGAATACCCTTAGGATCTTCACCTATAAGTCCGCTTTCATGAGCTCCGATTGGATTAAAGTATCTGAGAAGTACAATATTCCACTCGTTATCAGAAATATAAATATCTCTGAAAATCTCTTCTAACATATACTTAGTTCTTCCGTAAGGATTAGTTGCTCCAAGTTCAAAATCCTCCTTAATAGGAACTGTCTTTGGATTACCATAAACTGTTGCAGATGAACTAAATACTATGTTCTTAACGCCATGCGCCTTCATAACTTCACATAAAATAAGTGTTCCTGTAATGTTATTATAATAATACTTCATAGGTATAGCAACAGACTCGCCTACTGCCTTAAGTCCTGCAAAATGAATTACAGCACTTATATCTTCCTTATCAAAAATTTCATTAAGGGCATCTCTGTCAAGAAGATCTGCCTTATAAAACTTAAGATCTTTTCCTGTAATAGTTTTTACTCTTTCAAGTGACTTTTCACTTGAGTTAGATAAATTATCAACTACAACTACTTCATAACCTGCATTAAGTAATTCAACGCATGTATGACTTCCTATGTATCCTGCTCCACCAGTTACTAAAATTGCCATTATTCTGCACCATCTTTCTTTTCAACTTCTACAATATTATCTTTTCTCATTGGAATTCTGCAATTCTTATTATTACCAAACTCAACAATTACAATTTCATCCATTACATCAATAATAACGCCATAAAAACCGCTTGTTGTTAATATGCTGTCTCCAGCTGCAATATTGCTAACTATACTCTCATGTTCTCTCTGTTGCTTTCTCTGTGGTTTTAACAAAACAAAATAAAAGAATGCACCAAATATAACCATATACAAAAGCAAAGATAACATTCCCGCACTTTTTGCAGCTCCTGTACTAGCTGTAGCTTCTAGCAAACATCCCATAAATAAACTACTCATTATAGTTTCCTCCTGTTTTCAATAATTTTTCTTTTTTATAATCCTGATAGTTACCATTATCAATGGCATCTCGGATTTCTTTCATCATTGTATTATAAAAATACAAATTATGCAATACTATTAATCTAAGTCCCAGCATCTCCTTCGCTTTAAGCAAGTGTCTGATATATGCTCTGCTGTAAGTTCTGCAGGCTGGGCAGTTACATCCTTCCTCAATAGGCCTGTCATCAAGTTCAAACCTTGCATTCATAAGATTAAGCTTTCCCTTATTAGTATAGGCATGTCCATGTCTTCCATTTCTTGAAGGATATACACAGTCAAAAAAATCAACCCCTCTGTCCACAGCTTCAAGAATATTAGCCGGCGTTCCTACTCCCATAAGATACGTAGGTTTATTATCTGGTAAATAAGGAACTGTGGCATCAAGTATTCTGTACATCTCTTCATGACTCTCACCAACAGCAAGTCCGCCAATTGCATATCCATCAAGATCCATATCTGAAATAACCTTTGCATGCTCTATTCGTATATCCTCATAGGTACTTCCCTGATTAATGCCGAATAAAAGCTGATGCTTATTAATGGTGTCATCTAAAGAATTAAGCCTTGCCATCTCTTTTTTACATCTTTCAAGCCACCTTGTTGTTCTCTGTACAGAAGCCATAGTATATTCTCTTGTTGAAGGATTAGGCACACATTCATCAAATGCCATGGCGATTGTAGAACCTAAATTCGACTGTATCCTCATGCTTTCCTCAGGTCCCATGAAAATATTATGTCCATCAATATGAGATTTAAAATACACGCCCTCTTCTTTAATCTTTCTCATAGAAGCCAGTGAAAATACCTGAAATCCGCCTGAATCAGTTAAAATAGGCTTGTCCCATACCATAAATTTATGAAGACCGCCAAACTTTTTGATTAATTCATCACCTGGTCTGACATGTAAATGATAAGTATTAGACAACTGCACCTGTGTACCAATCTCCTCTAAATCAACAGTTGATACAGCACCCTTAATAGCTGCAACAGTACCAACATTCATAAATACAGGAGTCTGTATAGTTCCATGAACCGTCACAAGTTCCCCTCTCTTAGCTTTGCCATCTTTCTTAATTAATTTATACATAATCTGGCCCTTCATCCTCTCTTTTGCCATGTATTGCAAACTGTCATATACTAGTATACATATATTTTCCCATTTTTTCAAGAAAAATCTTATACTAAACTGTTTTCCAATTATTTCCGATAAACGTATTATACTATACAATTATTCAATAACAAGGATGGCGATTTTAATGAATTATAATGAAATAAAACCTATAACAGATAGGATCAAAGACAACATAAACAAAGTAATAATAGGTAAAGATGACGTAATTGAGCTTTTACTTACAGCAATTATTGCAAAGGGCAACGTTTTACTGGAAGATGTTCCTGGAACAGGTAAAACTTTACTTGCAAAATCTCTTGCAAAGTCCCTTAATGCATCATTTACAAGAATTCAGTTTACGCCTGATTTACTGCCTTCTGATATTACAGGTATTAACTTTTACAACCAAAAGCAGGGGGAATTTGTTTTTAAGGAAGGTCCTCTTTTTGCAAACATCGTACTTGGTGATGAAATAAACAGAGCAACACCAAGAACACAGTCTGCCCTTTTGGAGTGTATGGAAGAAGGTCAGGTTACTGTTGATGGTGTTACAAGAGAATTAGATAAACCATTCTTTGTTATTGCCACGCAGAACCCTATAGATACATCTGGTACATTTCCTCTTCCTGAAGCCCAGCTTGACCGTTTTATCATGATGCTTGACATGGGATATCCTACTCACGATGAAGAAATATCTATAATGAACAGATTTAATGAAACCAATCCTCTTGATGCACTTACTCCTGTATGTGAAAAGTCAGAAATAATTGCCATGCAGGAAGCCATCAAGCAGGTATTTATACATCCTCATGTTCAGGACTATATGGTAAAATTAATCCACAAAACACGTGTGTCAAATGAAATATCAGCCGGCGTAAGCCCTAGAGGAACGCTGGCACTTGCAAGATGTGCAAGGGCCTATGCTTCAATAAAAGGCCGTGGCTATGTACTTCCTGAAGATATCAAGAAACTTGCTCCTTTCGTATTATCCCACAGATTATTAATGGTATCTTCATATAACAAAAAGGCTGCTTCAAGAGCCTCAATTGAAACTTTCTTAAACGAAGTACCTGTACCTACTGAAGATTTTACTGCTAAGCAGATAATCAATTAACAATGTCAAGGTGAAATTATGAGTATAATACTATTAGTTTTTGTTGTTTATGCTATATGTATAGTATCAGAATATCTATTCGACAGATACTGGAATCATAACTTAAAAATAGACATGGAATTCTCAAAAAATGAAGCATATGTAGGGGAGAAACTGCGTCTAAATTACACTGTAGTTAATAATAAACCAATGGCTCTTCCGTTAATTCAGCTTAAATTTAATACCTCAAGATATCTTGATTTTTACGAGGATGCCAATTCTACGGTTACTGATAATTCCTACCATAGTGAACTGATATCCATTGGAGGAAATCAGGTTATTACGCAGAATAATGAATTTATCTGTACCCACAGAGGGGAATTTGTTATAAATGAAGTTGATCTTATAACATATAACATGTTCCTGTCCAATAAGAGTATTATTAAATTCCATACTGATATAAACCTGATAGTATTTCCTAAAATAGTAGAAACTGAAATGTTTAATTTCACATTTAAAGGTTTACTTGGAGATATTTTATCAACAAGAAGATTAATTGATGATCCTTTCGATTTCAGAGGAATAAGAGATTATCAGACCTTTGACTCCATGAAATCAATAAACTGGAGTGCATCAGCCCGCAGTTTAGGATTAAAAGTAAATGTGTATAATTATACAGCTTCGCAAAAAATAAGAATCATTGCAAATATTGACAATGACCTTGTTTCAAGACATGATGATTTATCAGAAGCCTGTATTAGCCTTGCAGCATCATTTGCCTATGCCTTCTTAAAAGAGGGTATAGAAACTTCTTGTTATTGTAATGCTTTAAATAAAAAAACAAAGAAACTTATAGCCATTCCAGGAGGAACCGGAAAAAAGCACCTTGATTATATTTTATTTTCCCTGGCAAGACTTGATATTAGTGAGGTCAAAGAAGATTTTACAACTCTGACTAAAAATCTCATTAAAGACTGCTCAGAAAATGAATGGCTTTTAATTATATCAGCCTCAAGAAATAAGGAATTACAAAAAGCTATTATAGAAACTTTTCCTAACCCGGATGAAGTTACTCTTGTGGTACCTACTTACTCTTCATCAAGGGAAAACCAGCCAAAATGGCTTAAAAATGTTATTAACTGGTACATAGACGACTAAAGGTGGTGCATTTATGAATGCTATAAAACAGCTAAATTATAAAAAGTACAGAACCTATGTAGAGTTCTTTAATATATTACAGGTAATATTTGCAATATTTCCTCTATTTGCGTGCATAATGTATCATCATTTTGATAATGATTATGCTTTATTATACTGCATCATTTTTATGCTATGTCCAATTTTATATTTTATTTTTTATAAAACTATTTCTAACTCTTTATTATACTTTTTGCTTCACGCATTTTTTATTATGCTTGTATTAATACTGCCCCTTGATTTATTCACAAAAGTTCTTTTTTGTATTTCATTAATCATATTTACTATCTTTTCTTTTTACAAGAAAAATGATATAATACTACCTAAGCCACAAACAGTAGGAAAAACGCCTGCTGCTGCCATTATACTGGCATACATTCTGTCTGGCAAGATGAATTCAAGATTATTGTGTAATGCAATTTTACTGTCACTTATAGGATATATCATTGTATATCTATATAACAATTACCTTGCTAACACATTTATCTTCTGTTCAACACTGAATGATGAGTCACTGGATTCATTTACCTATGCCAAAACAAGACTTAATAAAATGTGGCGCAAATTTTTAACGACTATTACTCCGGTAATGTTGATTTTTGTTATTCTTCCTCAGATTAAATCCTTTGGGATTTTAAGGAAAATATTTATTAAACTGTTATCATTATTTATTGATTTTCTTAACAGTTTATCATCAAAGAAAGAATACACTCCAGCAACATATACTCAAAGCCCTTCTGCCCCTACAGTACAACCGGGGGAGCATGTTCCTGAAGTTGTTCCAACAAAGATAAACATTATGCCTTTACTTTACATTCTCTTTATTATTATTACAATAGCTTTAATAGCATCTTTATACTATGCCATTAAAACATTTATGAAAAAAAGAGAAGCAGTTAAAAAGGAATATGCCCTTCCTGTTGAAGAAGAAAAAATCGTTAAAAAAACAATAGAAACAAAGAAAGCACGTACTTCAATTATAAAAAAGAGTCTTGGTCTCGCTATAAGAAGAATCTTTCATAAGACTATTAAGGCTAATATAGATGAACGACTTAATACACGTGGCAGTTTTACTTCAGAACAGCTTTGTGATATAGCATTTGATTCCTGTGACAAAGATACTCTTTATAAAATGCGTAATATTTATATTAAGGTCCGTTATAGCAATGACACCATAACTTATAACGACTATACTGATATGAAGGCTCTTGAAAAGATAATAAAAAAGGAGAAGTAACATGATAAAAAAGTACATACCTGACTCTCTAATCAACACAGATGCAGTTGTAGTTGATATTAACAAAGAAGATTTTGATTTTAGCACATCAAAGCTTGATATATTTAATATTCATAAAGAAGAGAATAAACTTATACTTGAATATGATATGCCAGATGATGAGGTTGTTTATGGTCTTGGTGAGAACATAAGAGGTATTAACAAAAGAGGACATATTTATAACAGCTTTTGTTCTGATGATCCATGTCATACTGAAGAAAAGTCATCCTTATATGGTGCACACAATTTCATTATTCTCAGTGGTGATGAACACACTGGTCTATTTATCGATAGTTCAAGTGAAGTAACATTTGACATAGGATATACTATTTACAATAAATTAAAGATTACAGTCCGTTATGATAACTGTGCTTTGTACATAATTCATAACAATAGTGACCTTGAAATTGTAAAGGAATTCAGAAAACTTATAGGACAGAGTTACGTTGCACCTTACTGGGCCTTTGGCTACCAGCAGTGCCGCTGGAGTTATGCTACTTCTGATGCAGTAAGATGCGTTCTTAAGAAGCATAAAGAGAATTCCATTCCTTTAGACGCAATTTACCTTGATATTGATTACATGGATTCCTTTAAGGATTTTACAATTAATAAAGAAAATTTTGGTGATTTCGATGAACTTGTTGCCGATATGAAGAAAGATAACATTCATCTCGTTCCTATTATAGATGCAGGTGTTAAAATCGAAAAGGGCTACAATATCTATGAAGAAGGTGTAGCCAATAATTATTTTTGTAAAGACAAGGATGGCAACGATTTTGCCGCAGCTGTATGGCCAGGCAAAACCCATTTTCCTGACTTTTTTAAAGAAGATGTCCGCGTATGGTTCGGAAATCATTATTCTGACCTTATAGACAGAGGCATAGATGGTTTCTGGAATGATATGAATGAGCCTGCTATATTCTATTCAGAAAATGGCATCAAAAAAGCCTTTGATACTTTAGATTCATACAAAGGCAAGGATATTGGTGTTTATGATTTTTTCGGCATGAAGGATGCGGTCCTTCATCTAAGTAACAGCAGAGAGGATTATAGCAGTTTTTATCACACAATTGATGATAAGAAGGTCTGCCATATTGATGTTCATAATCTTTATGGTTATAATATGACACGTGCTGCCAAAGAGGCCTTTGACAGAAACTATCCTGACAAGCGTTTTCTTATGCACTCACGTTCCTCATATATTGGAATGCACCGTTACAGCGGTATATGGACAGGTGATAACCAGTCCTGGTGGTCACATTTGTTATTAAGCATGAAGATGATGCCATCCCTTAATATGTGCGGATTTATTTATACCGGCTCTGATATAGGCGGATTTGGCTGTAATTCAACAAGAGACCTGGTTCTTAGATGGCTTGCTTTTGGATTATTTACACCTCTTATGAGAAATCATTCAGCCCTTGGCACAAGAGACCAGGAAGCCTACAATTTCGGTGATACTGCGGATTTTAAAAATATCATTGATTTAAGATATAGTCTTATTCCTCATATTTACAGTGAATATATGAAGGCTGTATTAAGGGATGATATGTATTTTAAGCCTCTTGCTTTTGTTTTTGATAAAGACAGGCACTGCAGAGAGGTTGAGGATCAGTTAATGATTGGAGACAGCCTTATGATTGCTCCTGTTTATACTCAGAATGTTACAGGACGTTATGTATATCTCCCAGAGGATATGCTTTACATTAATTATACAACTAATGGTGTTAAGCAGTACAAGGTACTTACAAAGGGTCATCATTATATTTATGTTAAACTTGATGAAGTTCCTATGTTCTTAAGAAAAGGACATGCTGTTTCCTTTGTAAAGCCTGCTGCCAATACTACAAAACTTGACACCAATAACCTTGAACTTGTTGCATTTATGGATAAAGACTCCTCACTCACTTACGAATTTTATGAAGATGATGGTATATCAAAGAACTATTCACTTGATAAAATAACTAATATTACAGTAAATATGGATGCAGAAGGAAAAGCTACAATAGGTGAATGCAAGAAGAATATTAAATTAATAACAAGAAGCTAATAAAATAAACAAAGACCATTGTTTTTACGCAATGGTCTTTATTATTATTTCATACTCTTTATCCAATTTTCAACATCTTCCTGGGCATTAACAACATCTTTATCAAATACCACAAGATTGTTATCACTTACATTTGCTTTAGTGTACTTCTTTGTGTCTGATATTGTTGCTCCAAACTTGCTTCCTCCATGTGTTACAAGAGAGTAAAGTGTCTTTCCTTCAAGGTCTGTGTTCTTATAAAATACTTTTACAGCCTCTGGTATTGTACTCCACCATATAGGATAAACCATGATAACTGTGTCATACTCTGACATATCAGGTACTTCTTCTATCTCGATATCCTCTTCCTGAAGCATCTCTGTTCTTGCAACTGCACATGTTTCTTCATAAGTTGAAGGATACTTTTTAACAGTCTTAATGGCATATGATTCATAGCCTGTAGCGTTACAAATCATCTCTGCAAGGACTTCGCTGTTACCAGCCAGTTCTCCATCAGCTAGCATTAATGAGGCGCTGGAAACGGCTTCTACGTCCTCATCGAAGGTGCTGTTCCCTACCCTTGTAAAATAAACAACTATACCTTTTTTGTCTGTTGATATTTTATCAACCTTTGTAACTTCTGCCCTTTTTACATCCACTATCTTATGATGTC
>JAILNW010000392.1 GCA_024691145.1 Lachnospiraceae bacterium | reverse complement strand
AATTAAGACCACATTTTTCAGATGTATTGTAATTAGTTTAAACAGGAATGGAGTATTATAATGAGTGAATATGCAATAGAAATTAATAATATAACTAAAAGATATCATTTATATGATAAGCCTACTGACAGATTTAAAGAGGCTTTAAGTATTAAAAAGAAAAAATACCACAAGGTTTTTGAAGCCCTTAATGATGTTAGTTTTAATGTTAAAAAGGGTGAAATGTTAGGAATTATCGGTACTAATGGTGCTGGTAAGTCCACAATGCTTAAGATTATAACTGGAGTTTTAACTCCTACAAGCGGTGAAGTAAAGATTGAAGGTAAAATATCTGCACTTCTTGAACTTGGTGCAGGTTTTAATCCTGAGTTTTCAGGTATTGAAAATGTATATCTTAATGGTTCCATGATTGGATTTACAAGGGAAGAGATGGATGAAAAGATAGATGATATTGTAAGATTTGCAGATATAGGTGATTTTATATATCAGCCTGTAAAGACTTATTCAAGTGGTATGTTTGCAAGACTTGCATTTGCAGTAGCCATTAATGTTGAGCCAGATATTCTTATTGTAGATGAGGCTTTGTCTGTAGGTGATGTATTTTTCCAGGCAAAGTGTTATAAGAAACTTGAGGATATACGTAATAGCGGAAAGACTGTACTTTTTGTTACTCACGATATGGGAAGTATGATGAAGTACTGTAACAGAGCTATTATACTTCATCATGGAGTTAAGATTGCCGAAGGTGATCCAAGTGACATGGTTGATGTTTATAAGAAGATTCTTGTTGGACAGTATGATGTGGGAGAAGAAAAAGAATCTGAAGATGGAGTTGAAAAGGTTAGTAATCGTAATAGAGGAGATTCTAAAAAGGATAAGAAAAAGAACAACAAGAAAGACGGTCAGAATGAACATCAGTTAAAGGATTATATGCTTATTAATCCTAACTTTGAAGAGTATGGTGACAAGCGTGCTGAGATTTATGATTTTGGTATTATGAATGGACTTGACGAAGTTACTAATACTGTTAACAAACTTGAAGAATTTCAGGTTGTTATGAAGATAAAGTTTAATGAGACAATTGAAAATCCTATATTTGCCTTTAGTATCAAGGATATTAAGGGAACTGAACTTACAGGAACAAATACTATCATTGAAAGAGTTGACACAGGTGTTGTTAACGCAGGTGAAACTGTTACTATTAAGTTCAGGCAAAAGATGAGATTACAGGGTGGACAGTATTTGTTATTACTTGGCTGTACAGGTTATGAAAGAGATGAACTTGTGGTATATAACAGACTTTATGATATTTGTCTTATTACAGTTATTTCAGATAAGACAACTGTAGGATATTTTGATATGGATACAAAAGTTGATTTTCAACATGATTAATTGAATGATGAGGTATTATAATGAAGAAAGTAATAGTAATAATTGGAGAGATACTTATTATACTTATAAGTTTAAGATTTGCATATGATGATTATAATGATTCAGCATATTTAAAAAAAAGAGGAGATAAACTTAAAGGAGAAAAAATTATAGATGAAGTTCTTAACCAGGATATTTATAAGCAGGATATTGTAACTGATATAAAACATTTTGATAAATTAAAGATTAAGACTGCAACATATGAAAATCAAAATAAAGGTTATGTACTATTTACCATTAAAGATGAAGAAGGAACAGTACTATATGAAGGAAAAATAGATGTTTCAAAATGTAAGGATAATAAAGAAACGGTTATAGAACTAGATAAAGAAGTTACAATTGATGGTAATAAGATAACTTTAGAATTACAGGGAGACGAATCCCAGGTAAATGGTAATGCAATTACTATTTATAAATGTGATGTTCCTTCTAATGAAGGCAATATTTTAACAAAGAATGATGAGGAGTTTCCGGGGGTTTTTGAGGTACGATTAGCATATACATACTGGAGCATCAAAAGATGTATTTATCTGTTAATATGTACAACAGCTCTTTATGCCTATTTTATATTTATGCTTAGAACTATAAAACAAAAATGATTTGGATGATTATGTGGAGGACTGGTTGTAATGGTAGAGCTTATAGGAAATGTAAAGCTGAATAAGCAATTTTATAGTGGTGTGGATGAATATAGTGATGGAGATATAGAAAAAGAGATTCTTGAACTTGTTAAGAAGGAATCGGATGTTCTTAAAATTTTAAAGGAAGACAACAGATGGCCTGTATTATATCATCTGTCGCCAGAAAGACATAATATACTTGAATGGTATCCATTTGATAAGGATGCTGAAGTACTTGAAGTTGGAGCAGGCTGTGGAGCAGTTACAGGTGCTATATGTAAAAAAGTTAAGTCTGTTACTTGCAATGATTTATCATTAACTCGTTCTTCAATTAATGCATATAGAAATAAAGAATTCGATAATCTGGAGATAATGGTAGGTAATTTTAATCATGTTAAATTTGAAAAAAAATATGATTATATTACATTAATTGGTGTATTGGAATATGCAGGTTATTATACTGAAGGAAATAATCCTTTTGTGGATTTTCTTAAGAACATTAAGCAGTATCTTAAGGAAGATGGAAAGGTATTAATAGCAATAGAGAATAAGTTTGGTCTTAAATACTGGGCAGGCTTTAGAGAAGATCATATAGGAGATTATTTTGTGGGACTTGAGAATTATGAAGGTGTCAGCCAGAAAGTAAGAACATTTTCAAAGGATGAATTAAAGGATATCTTTGAAGAAGCTGGATATAGTAATTATTCATTTTATTATCCTTATCCAGATTATAAGTTCCCTAAACAGATTTTCTCAGATGAGTATCTGCCTAATGAAGAGGATATTGAGTTTAGCAGGGAAGTATACGATAATAATCGTATGAAATTATTTAATGAGACAAGAGTATTAAAGAATATTGTTAAAAATAAAAAGTTCGACTTTTTTAGCAATTCATTTTTTATTGAAATATCAAGATAGAACAGACATTAATGGAGGGAAACATGAAGAAGATATATTCTAAGTTTACTAAGAACAGAACAGAAAAGTTCCAGATAGAAACTGAGATTTATGATAAAGATGGAGAGAAGATAGTAGTTAAAAGGGCATTACATCCTTCTGGACAGAAACATATAGATAATATGATATCTAATTATCAGATTTATAAAGAGAATGGAAAAGATTGTCTGGTAACTGCTACTAAGATAAATAATGATATTGCATTTGAATTTGTAGAGGGAGACAGTCTTTATGACAGACTTTTTGCATTATATAGCAAAAATCCGGAAAACTTTATGACTTTCATCAACAAGTATAAAGAACTGGTATACAGTCTGGTGGTTGGAGAAACTGTAAGATTTACAAATTCAGAGGAATTTATAAAGGTTTTTGGAAAGAATAATGATATAGAAGGTCTTATAGCCGCAAGATATCTTAATATAGATTTGTCTTTCGATAATATTATTTTAGATAATAATGATAATATTAAAATTATAGATTATGAATGGATTTTTGATTTCCCTATTCCTGTGGATTTTGTTATTTATAGAGCTGTTTATGCTTTATATGTAAGATATTTTGGAGGAGACAGTGATATTCCTAAGTTTGAGGATTGCTGCTTTGAATTAGGTATTACAAATAAAATGATTAAGTCCTTTGAAAGAATGAATATGTACTTCAATAGGTATGTTTGTGGTGAAGATGTTAATTATGAGAGTATTCTCCATCAGTACAGGAAGGAATCAGTTTCATATAATGAATTATATCCTGAAAGAATAATTTTTTCACAGTTATTTGTTGATTATGGAGATGGATTTTCAGAGGATAACAGTATTATAAAGAATTTATCTGCTTCAAGATATCAGAAGGTTGATTTTGATATACCAAAAAGCAGCAGAGTTGTAAAGTTACGCCTGGATTTATCAAATGTTAAAGCTGATACAAAAATTACATCATTCAAGCTAAAGGATGAAGATGGAAATGAATTATCTTATGATATAGTATATGAAAACTATGCCTATAAAGAGGATAATATCAGAGTATATAAAGAGTCTGATATGCAGATAGTTATACAGCCATCTGGGGAGAAGTCTGTAAAAAGAGTATATGTTGAATTTGAGATTGTTGTAACGGAATATGATCTTAATAATGTAAGCAGTGAATTAAATAAAAATGCTGTAATTAGCGAAACACAGGACAGACTTAATAATGAGTGGCAGGTTAAGGTGAATGCCATTACAAATGAGAAGGACAAGCAGATTAATGAGATTGCTTTCCAGAAGCAGACATATGAAGCTTTATATAATGATATTTCAAACTCATTTTACTGGAAGGCAACTAAGCCTTTAAGAAAGGCAACTGATAAATCAAAGGATATTCTTAAAAAGAATAAAGTTACTTACAAGTTAGGTAAAGGTGTTAAGTGTGCAAAGCAGCACGGATTATCATATACTATTGCACGTGCTAACAGCAAAATAAGAAGAAGACTTAATAAGAATGTTACAGAGGTTACAAATGCCTTTGTAAGTATGGAAAAGAATAAGGAGTTTACTCCTATTGAAGAGAACATAAAGTTTAGTGTACTTGTGCCTTTATACAATACAGAGGTTAAGTATCTTAAGGAAATGATTGATTCTGTAGTTTCACAGACTTATACAAACTGGGAACTTTGTCTTGCAGATGGAAGTACAGAGGGACATGAGGATGTTCAGAAAGTATGTGAAGAATATGCATGGAACGATAAGAGAATAAAATATCAGAAGTTAGAGGAGAACCTTGGTATTTCAGAAAATACTAATACTTGTGCAAAGATGGCTACAGGTGAGTATATAGTTTTATTTGATCATGATGATCTTATGAACTGTATGGCTTTATATGAAAATGCAAGAGCTATTCAGGCAGTAGATGCTGATGTTTTATATTCAGATGAGGATCATGTTACTGAAACAGGAGAGCATGTGTCGCCATTATTTAAGCCTGACTGGTCAAGGGATCTTTTATATAGCCAGATGTATGTCTGCCATTTGTTTGTATTTAAAAGAGCTTTATTTGAAAAGATTGGCGGATTCAGAAAAGAATTTGATGGAAGCCAGGACTATGATTTAATGCTCAGATTTTCAGAGGAAACTGAGAGGATAGTTCATATACCTAAGCTTTTGTATTCATGGAGAGAGACTCAGACTTCAACAGCAAAGAATGCAGATTCTAAGCCTTATGCACATTTTGCAGGACTTAATGCTTTAAATGATCATCTTAAGAGAAGATATGGAGATATTGCTCATGCCGAGCAGTCAGAGTATACATTTGTTTTTGAAGCAAGATTTGACCTTATGAGTGAGGATATTAAGGTTTCTATAATTATGCCTATGAAGGATCATTATGAACTTTCAAAGAATTGTATTGACAGTATTCTTGCTAAAACAAAGCATCAGAATTATGAGATTATTATACTTAACAATAATTCTGAAAAGGAAGAAACATTTAAGTGGTTTGAAGAGGTTGTTAAACAGGACAGCAGAATTAAGGTTGTGGATGCTTCCTTTGAATTTAACTGGTCAAAGCTTAATAACTTTGGTATGAAACAGGCCAGCGGAGATGTATATGTATTCTTAAATAATGATATAGAAGTTATATCTGAGGACTGGCTTGACAGATTAGGCGAGAATGCCCTTAGAGATGATATAGGTGTAGTTGGACCACTTTTATTATTTGAAGATAATACAATCCAGCATGCAGGTATTGTTGTTGGTATTGGCGGATGGGCTGATCATGTATTCAGAGGACAGGAGCCTGTTCATTATGGTTCACCATATATTTCACCTATGCTTAACCGTAATGTTTCTGCTGTAACAGGAGCATGTATGGTTATTTCAAAGAAAACTATTGAAAAAATAGGTGGCTTTGATGAGAGTTTCCTTGTTTGCGGAAGTGATGTTGAAATATGCTTAAGAGCTTATTACAAGGGACTTAACAACATATATGACGCAAGAACAAGACTTTATCATCTTGAGTCAAAGAGCCGTGATGCAAGCAAGGTGCCAGAGGTTGATTTTAAACGCTCATATGAGTGTTATACACCATTCAGAGAGAATGGAGATCCTTTCTACAACTTAAACTTAGATCTTACAGGTACTATGCCTAAGGAAGTTGCAGATAAGAGCGATATTTTAAATAATTATGATTATCTTAATAATTTAAGATTTGTTGTGGGTGAAAGAATTACTGTAAGTAAGCTTGATCCTGCAACTATTGAGGCAGAACAAAAGGAAACACCGGTTAACAGAAGAAAACTTGGACCAGAGGATATGTCGATACCTGAGATACAGCCTATTGGTGCAAGAAAAACTTCTTACAAGAGGAAGAGACTTAATATTCTTTCTCCATCTGTTGATAAAAAGCATGTCTTTGGAGGTATTGCTACAGCAATTAAATTCTATGAAGCACTTGGAAAAGAGCTTGGCTGTGATATGCGTATTATTGTAACAGATGCTGCAGTTGATGTTTCAAATATGATAGAACTTTTCAATTATGTAGTTGTTGATTCATCAGATGATAGCGATGCCAAGAGGCAGATTGTTGGTTTTGCTGACAGATATAATAAGACAATACCTGTAGGAGAAAATGATATATTTATGGCTACAGGCTGGTGGACAGCATATACTATAGAAGAAGTAATTAAGTGGCAGGCAATGACTTATAATCAGAATATGAAAGCACTTGTTTATATGATACAGGATTATGAACCAGGATTTTATGCATGGTCATCAAGATATCTTATGTCAGAAAGTACATACAGACTTGATGTTCCTACAATCGCTGTAGTAAATTCTGAATTATTAAAGGAACACCTTTTATCATTTGGATATGAATTTACAAGTGTGTACTGTTTTGATCCTGTACTTAATGAAAAGCTTAAAGAATATGTAATGGAAAACAAGGACAAATACAGAAGAAAGAAACAGATTCTTATTTATGGAAGACCATCTGTTGCACGTAATGCATTTGAACTTATTATTACATCACTTAAGGAATGGGCTGTAAAATATAAGGATGCTCCAAAGTGGACTATAGTATCTGCTGGTGAGGACTTTGAGGATTTTGAACTTGTTAACGGAATAATGGTTAAATCAGTAGGAAAGCTTAGCTTAGAAGAGTATGGCAAGATGATGCTTGAAACAAGTATAGGTATTTCACTTATGGTTTCACCACATCCAAGTTATCCGCCACTTGAAATGTCCACATTTGGTGTGAGAACAATTACAAATTGTTATGGTGGCAAGGACCTTAGAGCATTTAATAATAACATAATATCCCTTAAGAACTGTTCATCTTCAGAGATTTGCAAGAGATTAAGTTCGCTTTGTGATTCATATTCTGAAAAGGGCAATGTTATTCTTAATGAAGATTATGTTGGAAGCAGTGATCCATTTGGAGGAGTTATTGAAGAACTTGCAAAAGAGTTATAGATATAATCTTTGATGGAGGATATGTAGATGAATAAGGACAAGATA
>JAILNW010000377.1 GCA_024691145.1 Lachnospiraceae bacterium | reverse complement strand
TGATAAGAATAACAGTAACAGTGCAACTAATCATGATGTAGGTGGATTTTATATTGAATAAAATGAGAATCGCCATATACACTGATATGTATATAGCGATTCTTTTATTGATTTTTTTATTATTTTTTATGATTCAATATACAATGCTTTAACTTCTCCATCAGTTATTACAATGGAAATTCCAAGTCCTCTGCATTCTGAGCGATTTTCTACATTTGCATAATAGTGATTAAAATCCTCTATTGTAGTTTTTTCCGGGTCACATTCTCCTCCACATCTAAATACACTAAAATCATCAGTAATCTTAAATTTTCTTGTGGCATATGGATAAGATGTACTTTCTGAATAATCATCACTCCACTTTATAAATGATGCTGTTATTGTAAGATAACCATCCTTTATCTCACCCTTTGTAAAAAATCCTGTCTCATCTTCCTGAAAATTACTTTTATCTTCTTCAGAAATATCTGCTGTATTGTAACTTCCATCTGCAAGATATGTGTCTTTATTATCAGGGTTATTAACTTCAACCTCTTCTTCTGATTCATCAGAAATTATATCCGCTGCTTCGTTATCACATGCCGGTGCCTGTGTACTTACAGCATTTGTTCCTGTATTATCTGTTTCTGTTTTTTTTAAACCACATCCTGCACATAAAACTGCTGCAAGCGCTAATGACATTCCAACCAAAATTTCCTTTTTACTCATAACCTTTTTTTCCTTCCTTTATGCCATATGTTCTCCCATTCCACAATTACTCAGCTTTTATATTTTTATCATAAGAAGTTCCATTCCAAGTCCATACTTCGTTTTTTACTACATTAGTACTTCCTGGAACAGCCTCTTCAAAATAAACAACTTCTATTGTATTCTTATTAACATTATCTAAGCTGCAGAATTCTGCAGACAGCATACTTTCTGCCTCATTATTATTAAGCTTATATATACCACTTGTGTACATCTGGCCACCAAGTGCCGCCATTCTCCAGCTTGATGTAAATCCAAACTGATGGGCTCCATTATCAGTTTCTATAATTAAAAATTCTGTTTCATACAAAGCTCCGCCATCGTATTCACCAAAGCTGTAAGTATCAGTTCCATTTGTATATACAAAATACTGCTTATAAGAATCATTTTCAATATGACCAAACTCAGCCACCATCTCATTTTCACCATTGCCATCAAAATCTGCAACAACAGGTTCTCCTACCATGGAATCCTCTGAAAAACTCTCGATTGCATTTTTCAATCCCTCTTCTGTAACAGAATTGTTCTGCTTTTCAGAACTTTCTGTACTTCCAGCCTGTTCAGTTGCCTTTACAGTTGTATCTTCATTATCTGAAGAAGTATTACTTTGCTGCTTTTCACAGCCTGCAAATATTAATAATGATGCTCCTATAACGAATATAGCTTTATTATTTAACTTCATATCAAATCCTCCATCGAATTATTTATAACTTGATTATACCACCAGGATTTTACTGATTCAAATAAAAAAAGTATAAAGTTTTTATAAAAAAAAGAAACTACTGGGTTAAGTAGTTTCAAGACATACAAGGCACTTTTTTTTAATTTATTTAGTTTTTTTAAATATCTCAGATTACCAATTTAATAATTTGGTTTTAATCTATGCAATCTACATTGCATTTTAATCGTTCTCATATATTCCTACAATAAATAGCTGTATGTGCCTTTACCTTTGTAAACGATTACCTCGTTTACATTTATTATTGTACACTATTTTCTTCTCTTTATCTTGGAAAAAAAGTTGCGAACTTAACTAAAATGTATCTCCTTCTTGTAATGCCTTAGTATTTATAAATACTTTCTTTGCTTCCTGTTCATATTTCATAAGGTCTTCCTCTGGCCAGAAATGTGTAAGAAGAAGTTTTGATACATTCGCTTCCTTGGCAATTATAGCAGCCTGTTTTGCTGTTAAATGTCTGCTTATCTCTGGAAAGCCATATTCCTCTAACAAACTTGCTTCACTTATCAAAATATCAGCATCTTTAACAAAGTCTATTATTCTTTCCTTTGCAGAATAAGAAGTGTCAGCTGTATATGCTATAACCTTTCCTTTATTCTCAATTCTAATAGCATATGTTTCTCCTGGATGATCTGTCCTGCAAAATGTTATAACATTATCTCCAATATTTAATGTACTGTTTTCATTAATAATATGATACTCCGCAAAAGCCGCTTCTTCATTGCATATATCTTCTGATATACTTAAAGGTGTTTTGGGAAGATATATATTAACTGGATTTTTTACTCTGTCCTGTCCCTTAAATACAAAAGATGCATATTGTATGTTATAAATATCATTAAAATGATCTCTATGAAGGTAGCTTATTATTACACTTAAATTATCAAGGCATTTTGGATATTCAAGCATGGAATGGCTTCCACTTCCGCAATCCAGCATTATTAAGTTGCCCTCTTCATCATCTATAAGATAACTAATACAATTATGTCCCTTTGCACTATATGGTGACTGTGTTCCTAGTGCTGTTAATCTCATAATCTTCCCTCCTTTCTATTTTGTTTCAAATAATAATACAGTTCCTTCATCACCGAATTTAAGTATTTGTGGATTATATGGTTCTGCAATTTTATTCCAAAGTATCTTTCCTCTTTCGTTATTATTGTGATACCTAATCTCCCACTTTCCCGGATGCTTAGAAATTATCATATTAACTGCCTCTTTTGCATAATTTTTTCTTCTAAATGCAGGAAATATTGTAAACTCAGCCATTGTATAATCAGGGTTCAAATCCATACATGAATATGGACACAACAAGGCAAAACCTACCAAAGTATCATCATTGTAAATAAAATATGCATTTCTTGTTGGATCTTTAAAATATTCATCGAAGTACTCATATGAATAATTTCCATCTTCACCAAGTTCGTCAAGATATATATCACTCATCTCGTACATATACTTTTGATTAATATTCCACAATAAATCTTTTTCCTCTAAATCTACGTTTTTTAATCTTATCATAATTTATAGTCCTTCCTTTTTCAAGTGTTTCGATTATTTTTCTTCCTATACCTTTTCCCTGATACTCTGGAAGCACGAATATCGTAAACAAGCTACTTTCGTCTTCCTTCCCTCCTTTTTTAATCATCATCTTTCTCATATAAATAGTAATCTATATCTATATGAGTTCTTGTTGCATGGCAAAAATCAATTATGTCCAGACTAGGTGCCAGACATGGATTTGTATCACCAACATAAATAGATGGAACAATTTCCAATACAAATGATACATCATAATCATTTCTTATATTATTTAACTCTTCCACTTTATCTAGTAAACCAGCTATAGTCTTTCTCATTTGATTTTCCGTAAAAACATCATACTCATCGCATCTTCCATATTCCCAGCAAGAAAAATCATACTTTGAGCCATTTTTTCTAAGTTCTCCCTTTTTCCAGCTATTATCAGGTTCTAACCCTAAACGTTTTGAAACTATATCTGGATCAAAGTCACCTTTTATTGCAAAATATGTGTAACAACTGTTTTTTGTTTTCATAAATCTCTCCTTCGTCTTATTATAATA
>JAILNW010000342.1 GCA_024691145.1 Lachnospiraceae bacterium | reverse complement strand
ATCATCATGCATTAATTCATCATTTAATTCAATATAAGTAATATTGTCCTTGTAATTATTCTTAAAATATGGAGAAAATAAAGGAGTCATCTGGGCTACAAATAATCCTGTTTTCTTTGTATAACAATTCATTGCCTTGGCCTTTGTTTTAAAATCCTTATCTACATAAATTGCAATGCTTTTATGTACTGCCATGTCCTCAACCGGAAGATAATAATAATCCTTATAATTATCGTAAAAATATTTAAGCTCTCCGTTGTAAAGAGGAAATTCAAAAAATGCCTTATCATGTACAGCCGAAAAATGCATATACTGGCTTGTATGAGTTATAAGCTTAGGTAAATCAGCTTTAGTAGTTACATTGATTTTGAAAATGTTATCATTAATTGATGCATCATTAATAATATAATCAGAATCAAAAAAGTCTATATAATTTAAAATTGAACTTATGGATATAAGTCCCTTTATATCATCAGCGTTATGTAATAACAATATATCAAGAAGTTCTCTTGTTTTGTGGCTTTCCTTCTGGTTCTTTAAATCGGCAATATGATTTTCAAGATACTTTCCATAAACCTGGATAAGTTCCCCGCCATTATATTCATCTTTTCTGTCAATGTCAAGAAATGACTCTATTGACTTCTGCTTATAATTTTCAAGAAGAAGAAGTCTCTTATATGGAATAAGACTTTTGTAAATATCAATGCTTAAAAGAGAGTTAAAGTTATAATCAAGCTTGTATTGTTCGCATTTCTTAGTAATATAAGGAATATCAAAACCATTTCCGTTAAAGTGTACTAACATTTTGTAATCTTTTATAAATTCAAAAAATGAAATAAGCATATTCTTTTCGCTGTTTTTCTCATCAGCAAACCACTGCTTGCTATAAAAAGATCCATTCTCGTAATATACACATCCAATAAGGTATAAAATTGTATGCTCCGGAGAAAATCCGGTAGTTTCAATATCAAAGAAAATAATATCTCTTAAATCATAATTCTTATACTTGTAATCAAGTTTGATATCTATCTTGTTAATAATCTCTTTCATTAAAAATCCTTCCATTTCTGAAAAATTGTTTATTACTAATGATATAATAACACAAAATTGGAAAAAATTGTAGTATATTTAAACAAAATATAGTTGTTTTTTTTCATTCACTTGTGTACAATAAGAATATGGTTTATCTATGAATTATTTACTTTTAAAAAGGTGATTTTGTGAGACGAAGAATTTATTTATTTGATAATAAGATTAAACCAAGAATAGGCAACATATTACGAGGTATCGTAGTGGCACTTTTGGTAATTATACAGTTTGTATTTATAGTATGTGTATCATTAATGCTGACAAGATATACATTGCTATTTTACTTGTTTTTGGAAATCATCAGTTTAATAATTCTTATGGCTCTAATTAGCAGGAACCAGTGTACTTCATTTAAAGTAGCATGGATATCAATTATACTTCTGCTGCCACTAACCGGCCAGATTATGTATATTTTATGGGGCACATCATCAAGTCATAAAAAGATTAACAAGGCTGTTATGGATAAGATTAATAACGGTTTTAAATATAATGTTGATGATACAAAAACAAGAGAATTATTTTATAAATTGTATCCAAATCAGAGAAGAATATCTGATTTTATGACAGAGTCCGAATTCCCATTATATAAAAATAATGATGTAACTTATTTTTCCATGGGAGAAGACCTGTTTGAAAGCCTTCTTAAGGACTTTGAAGAGGCAAAGAAATTTATATTTCTTGATTTCTTTATTATTGCAGAAGGCAAACTCTGGACAAGGATTGAGAAGATACTTACTTCAAAGATACAGGAAGGTGTAGAAGTATGGTTCCTGTATGATGATTTTGGAGCAATGTTCAGAACAAAGGACAGTTTTAGAAGCGACCTTGAAAAGAAAGGCTATAAGATAGCAGTTTTTAATCCAATTACAAAATATGTTGACAAACTGCATTTTAACTATCGCTCGCATCAGAAGATGGTAGTTATAGATGGCAATATCGGATACACAGGAGGCATTAATATTGCCGATGAATATGCCAATATCAGACAGCGTTTTGGCACATGGAAAGATACAGGTATAAGAATAGAAGGAGATGCAGTCTGGGGAATAACCATAACATTTCTTCAGATGTGGGATATTAGTAAAGAAGACGGAAAATCAATAAACTATAATCTATACAAACCAACTAAAGAGTTTAAGAAGAATAATTGTTTTTGCCATTTCCTGTCTGACGGACCAGCCAATGATCCTGAGAATCCTATAGTTAATGTATATCAGCAGATGATTGCATATGCTGAGCATTATCTGTATATTACAACACCGTATCTTATTATTGAAGAAGCATTGCAGTTTGAATTAATAAGAGCTGCAAAAAGCGGTATAGATGTAAGAATAATAACACCTAGTATTCCTGATAAAAAGAATGTAAAGCTTCTTACAGAATACAATTATGGAGTTTTACTTGAAAATGGTGTTAAGATATATGAATATCAGCCAGGATTTATTCATGCCAAGATGATAATTAATGAAAAGTCAGCTGTTGTAGGTACTGTAAACATGGACTACAGAAGCTTTTATCTTCATTATGAATGCTGTGCATGGCTTTGTGACCCTAATATAGTTAAGGAAATAAAAAAGGATTTCCTTAATACCATAAAAGAATCCAAGGAAGTAACTTATGATGACTGGAATAACAAACCATGGTATATAAGAGGCTATCAGGCATTATTAAATCTTATACAGACTATCATATAAGAAAGGACTTAAGAAAATGATTGCTTATTTAAGAGGCAAGTATATTTATTATACTAATGACACAATTATATTAGACGTTAATGGAGTCGGTTATGAATTAAAAGTACCATTAAGCGTTATAGAAAAGGGATATCAGGATAATGAGGTTATAACACTTTATACTTATATGAGCGTTAGTGAAAATGCAATAAACCTATATGGATTTAATACAAGAAGAGAACTTGATACATTTAAACTCCTTACAAGTGTTAGCGGAATAGGTCCAAAGGCAGCTTTATCCGTATTGTCATCAATGACAATAGAAGACTTAAATTATGCAATATTATCTGACGATGTAAAAAGAATATCAAAGACTCCTGGAATAGGTCCAAAGGGAGCTTCGAAGATAATATTTGAATTAAAGGATAAGATAACAATTGAGAATCCATATGAGAATATAATGGACACAAATGAAAGTAATGGCATTTCTGACGATAAGTTAAATGATGCAATACTTGCACTTACTGCCCTTGGATTTTCTAATTCAGATGCAATAAAGGCAATTAGAAATATAGAAAATGCTGATGAAAAAGATATTGAGGATATAATAAGATTGGCACTTGGCAACTTAAGCTTATAATCATTAATCTACAAAGAGAAAGGCAATAGACGTGGATAGAATAATTTCAACTAAATTACAGGATGAAGATATTAAGATTGACAGTTCATTAAGACCAAAGATGCTTAGTGATTATATAGGACAGGAAGATATAAAGAAGAATCTTAAGGTTTATATAGAAGCCACAAAGCAGAGAAATGAAGCCTTAGACCATGTTCTTCTTTATGGACCTCCTGGTCTTGGAAAAACAACCCTTGCAACAATAATTGCAAATGAAATGAATAAAAATATAAAAATAACATCGGGACCTGCAATTGAAAAGCCTGGAGATATAGCAGCTATTTTAAACGGGCTTCATGAGGGTGATGTGTTATTTATTGATGAGATACACAGATTAAGCAGAACTGTAGAAGAAGTATTATACTCTGCAATGGAAGACTATGCTATAGATATTCTTATTGGAAAAGGTTCCATGGCAAAGTCCATAAGAATAAAACTTCCTCCATTTACCCTTGTTGGGGCAACAACAAGAGCAGGAATGCTTTCTGCTCCATTAAGGGACAGATTTGGTGTTGTTTCAAGAATGGAGTTTTATACACCTTATGAATTAAAGTTAATAGTAAAGCGTTCATGTGAGGTTTTAAATGTAACTATAGATGAAGAAGGTGCAGATGAGATAGCAAGAAGATCAAGGGGAACACCAAGACTTGCAAACAGACTGTTAAAGCGTGTCCGTGACTTTGCACAGGTAAGATATGATGGTGTTATTTCAAAGGAAGTAGCAAATAATGCCCTTAATCTTTTAAATGTTGATACACTTGGTCTTGATAATCTTGACAGAAACATATTAATGACCATGATTGAAAAGTTTAATGGAGGACCTGTAGGACTTGAAACCTTAGCTGCAACAATAGGAGAAGATGCATATACAATAGAAGATGTATATGAACCCTATCTTTTGAAAAACGGGCTGATTAACAGAACTCCAAGAGGCAGGGTGGTTACAAGTGAAGCCTACAAACATTTTGGTTTAAAAATCACAGAATAGATTACTTGACTTTTAAACTAGGTATAATTATAATATTACATAAGCAATATTTGAATAAAGGATGGATTTTTTGTGAATAATAAGAATAGTGTAGAAGTTATTATTAATAACAAGATATATACAATATGTGGCTTTGAGAGTGAAGAGTATATACAGAGAATAGCATCATATATTAACAGCAAATACACTGAATTTAAGGCATTAGAGGGTTATAACAGCCTTAGTACAGAGATGCGTAATATTATGCTGGAGATTAACCTTGCTGACGATTATTTTAAAGCAAAGAACCAGATAAAAGAGATTGAGATTGAAAGCGAAGAGAAGAATAAGGAATTATATAATATTAAGCATGAGCTTATTGCAGCACAGACAAAGAATGATTCATTAAAAAAAGAATTTGACATTACAAAGGAAGATTTGTCTAATGCTCAGAAACAGCTCATAAGACTTGAGGCTGAGATAGCTGAATTAAAGAAACAATTACATAAAAAATAATTAAAATCCTCGTTTTATGCGAGGGTTTTTTATCTGATTTTTAACAGAGAGGAAAGGATGATATTTATGCAGAGGGCAGAAGTACTTGCTCCAGCAGGGGACATTAACTGTTTAAAAGCAGCAGTTAATGCAGGATGTGATGCAGTATATATTGGCGGAAGCATGTTTTCTGCACGCTATAAAGCGGGCATAGATTACGAAGATATGGCTTATGGCATAAGATATGCCCATCTTCATGATAAAAAAATATATTTGACAGTTAATACACTTCTGAAAAACTGTGAGATAGAAAAAGAATTGTATGATTTTATAAAAACATACTATCACCTTGGGATAGATGCTGTTATAGTGCAGGATTTGGGAGTTCTTAATTTCATAAATTATCATTTTAATGATTTAGAACTACACGCAAGCACACAAATGACACTTAACACACACTATGCTTATGATTATCTTAAAAAGTATAATGTAACAAGGATTGTTACACCAAGAGAACTTTCCCTTACGGAAATTAAGAGAATAAAGGATGAAACTAATCTATCCATAGAAACCTTTGTTCATGGAGCATTATGTTATGGTTATTCTGGCCAGTGTATGTTAAGCAGTTTAAATGGAAAAAGAAGCGGAAACAGGGGAAGATGTGCCCAGATTTGCAGAAAGTGCTATACTTACGATAATAAAAAATCATATATTCTAAGTTTAAAAGACCTTTTAGGACTTTCAAATATAGGAGAACTTATAGAAAATGGTGTTGATTCACTTAAAATTGAAGGCCGCATGAAGAAACCAGAGTATGTCGCATTGGTATCCAATATATACAGACAGTATGTGGATTATTACTATGAATATGGAGTTAACAAAAAAGTATCAGAAGAAGATATTATAAAACTAAGTGATATTTATAACCGTGGTAGTTTTACAAAGGGATTTTACCATATACATAATGATGGCAGCATGCTTTCTGACAAGAGACCTAACCACTATGGAACATTAGTTGGAAGGGTAATAAATATTAAAGGTAATAGCTGTACAATTGAATTTAATAAGAATGTTAATCCTCATGATGTTTTAATGATACGAAGTGATTCAATTAATGATAATGACAACAATACATATGAATTTACATTAAAGAACGGATTTAATAAAGGTGATAAATTTAATGCACCATTTACTAAAGGTAAAAAGCTCAGGCCAGGGCAGCAGGTCTTCAGAATGCGTAATGAGGACTTAATTAATGATATTACTGACAAATACATTAAAAATGATAAAAAAGTACCAGTAAATGCAAAGTTTACCTTAAAAAAGGGCAAGGAGGCTGTGCTTTCAATTAATGATACTGTAAAGGTTTATGGGAATATTGCAGAAGAAGCAAAAAGCAGTGGTGTTACAGAAGAACAGGTAAAAAAACAGTTAAGCAAGCTTGGAGATACAGCATTTGTTTATAATAAACTTGCTATAGATATGGATGATAATTTATTTATTCCTATGGGAAGCATTAATAAATTAAGAAGAGAAGCATTCTTAAAGTATGAGGAGTATCTTTTTGAAAAGGATAAAAGAAATACAGATAATATAAAGCCTTTAAAAAGCATTAAAGAAATAAACAGTACTGTAAAGCAGGAGATTGCTGTAAGTGTTGCAGACAGTGAACAATTAGAGGCTGTATTAAAGTTTGATTTTTA
>JAILNW010000331.1 GCA_024691145.1 Lachnospiraceae bacterium | reverse complement strand
GTTGGTCAGATAAGAGTTATAAATGACAAATGGCTCTCAAGGCCAATAATTTCAATAGAAAATGATTTTGTAGACTTGTCAAAACAGTCAAATATTAGTATAATAGGTTTATTATAACTAAGTTTTTTGGAGGTAACATTTTTGGACACAGATACCATACAACTGATTATTTTATTTTTGCTGCTTCTTTTAAGTGGATTTTTCTCCTCTGCAGAAACAGCTCTTACAACCGTAAACAAGATAAAAATGAGAAGTCTTAAAGATAAAGGTAACAAATCGGCAGGAATTGTTATAAAGCTTATTGAAGAACCATCTAAGATGCTTAGCACTATTCTTATAGGCAATAACATTGTTAATATATCTGCATCTTCTCTTGCAACCACATATTCCATTCATAAGTTTGGAAGTTATGGTGCTGGTATAGCAACAGGTATTTTAACACTTCTTGTTCTTATATTTGGAGAGATAACACCAAAAAGTGTTGCAAGTCTTCATGCAGACTCTCTTGCATTAAGATTTGCCAAGTATATTTATGCATTATCGGTAGTATTAACTCCTGTTATTATTGTCGTAAATTTCCTTGCAAGTAATGTCATGCGAATATTCGGTATCAATCCTAATATTAAAAAAGCATTAATTACAGAAAGCGAACTTAGAACTATAGTAGATGTAAGTCACGAAGAAGGTGTTATTGAAAGCGACGAACGTAAAATGATTAAAAACGTTGTTGATTTTGGAGATTCAGTCGCAAAAGACGTTATGGTTCCTCAGATTGATATTGCATTTATCGATGCAGATTGTACTTATAAAGAGCTTATAGACAGTTTTACAAAGGACAAATTTACAAGAATGCCGGTTTTTAAAGAATCAAAGGATAACATAATAGGTATTATCAATCTTAAAGATGTTTTCTTTTATGATGGCGATGAAGAGAGTTTTAATATTAAGGACCTTATACGTCCTGCATACTTTACATACGAATACAAGAAGACCTCTGAATTGTTTAAAGAAATGAAAAAAGAATCCATGCCTCTTGCCATTGTTTTAGATGAATATGGCACTACCGCAGGCCTTATTACAGTCGAAGACCTTCTTGAGGAAATTGTGGGGGAAATACGAGACGAATTTGATTATGACGAGGTTGAACTTATCCAGAAAGTAAATGAAAAAGAATTCCTTGTTGATGGTCTGGCAAAGCTGGATGATATTAATGAAAAAATCGGACTAAATCTTCATTCAGATGATTATGATTCAATTGCAGGCCATATTATTAATCTTATGGAACATATACCAAACCAGGGTGAAGTTATTAAGAAAGATAATGTTGAATATAAAGTTACAAAGCTTGATAAAAACCGTATAGAACAGGTTAAGATACGACTTGTTGGATAAAATATAAGCCAGGTTATAAATGATACAACCTGGCTTTTCTTATTGTAAATTATTCATTAATTCTTGCAATTAAATCCTTTGATAACTCTTCCATTGTATTAATATCTTCAAACATATTTGATGAATATGTATTCTGAGTATTAATATCATCAAAAAGATCCTTTAACTCTTCTTCTATTCTTCCCATACCATTTGATAACTCTTTAAGAAGTTCAAATACCTGCTGTGAAGAATCCTTTGAAGTATTGGCTAACTGCTGCATCTGCTGAGAAACTACAGAGAAACCTCTTCCTGCTTCACCAGCTCTTGCTGATTCAATTGTAGCATTAAGGGCAAGCATATTAGTTTTATTTGCTATTGCCTGGATAGTTTTAGTAGCTTCATTGATTTTCTTTGTTTTATCAATAATAACAGCTAAAACGTCTGATACATCATGAATTTTATCAGTAATGTTTCCAGTAACATTCTTAATACTATCTACATCTGTTCTGATATTAGTTAATTTTTCTAATATTTCCTTTGAAGTCTCATCCATTATTAATCCTTCTTTCCGTGTGTATTATAAAAGATGCTAATAAAAGCCAAAAGCAAAAAAGAAAGAGTTTTGCTTGCAAAACTCTCCGCCTGCGGCGGGTCGCTAAAGGCGACATCTTCCTAGCCGCCGCAGTGCGATCCTTGCGGAGCATTTTTATTTAATAAGAAATTTTGGAGAAATTTCTTATTAAATAAATAAGGCTATTGCGGTTAAATTCATACTCCGTAATAGCCTCATCTACAGCATATCAAAATTCCCTCTAAATGATATGCTATTATTCCCTCACTGTTGCTATACCCCAATACCAACAGCTTTGCTAGATCTATATATGTCCGGCAGTAATAAAAATGGCCCCTCAACCACAATACAACTTTCCGAACTAATCTACGTTCCAATATTATAATATTATTATAACAAATTTTTCCAATTAAGTAAACATTTTTAAACAAAAAAAATGCCATTTAGCGAAATTAATCACCAATGGCACTTTTTTTCGGCATTTACACAGTACACACTGCACCATGCGTCTTAAGGACATATTCGAAAATGATTCTTTGCGTATAATAATATATAAATCTAAGGGAAGGATTTATATATATTATAATGTTTTTTACACGTTTTACCGGCATCTGTTTATCAACAAAGAAATCATTAGAAATCAGAGGTAGTTCGCCTCCCCGACAATACATAATAAAAAACACTAATGCCTCGATATTATGACGTATTTTAAATATGTACCCGGAGTACTGATGTCTTCATAAATATAACAATA
>JAILNW010000320.1 GCA_024691145.1 Lachnospiraceae bacterium | reverse complement strand
ATATACTGCTGGAAATATTTGTATCTTTGTTTGATATTTTAATAAATTAAAATAATATTGATTTTTATAATACAACATTTTCTTTTCAACAAGCATTCTTTTACATTCTTCTTCTATATATTTCGTTTCAATACTCTTATTTGTATATTGAGAAGATTTTTTCAATGTAATTGACATTTTATACGGATCAATTCCACACCACCAATTTCTATATCCAAAATCCCAATCTATTATAATATCATTGTTTCTTTCAACACTACAGCCTACACCATGAAATCTATACTTGTCATTACCAACTGTATACTCATAAACATGATGTTTACGAATGTATTCAAATAAATCAAATTTATTAATGATATTATCATCATGTTTTGTATTAATATCATTTATCAACCGTTCACACGCATTTTCAACAATTTCATAATAACTTTTTACATTTTCATAAAATAACGACTTCATCGTGGTTGTCTCTAAAAACATAATTTTGCACCCTCCAATATTTCTTCTATAGTTCTTATGTATGTTCCATCTGGAAGAACTTTTCCTAACTGACTTTTATGCAAATATTTCATTGGGACTCTATCATATCCCGCTCTTACAAAAGCATTATATCTATGATGTCCATCTTCTATTATTTGCTGTACAAGATTATTTACCTTACTCTCAGAATAATATGGCTGTGTTTGTTTGAGGCTTTACTCCACCAATTGCTGTTATTCTTTACTGCCTTTGAAGTCTTGTTCTTTGATGAAGGCTCTGCACAAAGTCCAAATGGAGCAATCATTGATACCGTTGAACCTTCTACATAAGCATACTGGTTTAAAGTACTTGAGTTTGATATATCTCCTACAAGTATATCTGCATTAATAAATCTCTCAAGTTCTGGCGAGTAATAACGTGTACGCATGTAATAAAGTCCGTTGCCTTCATTACACCGTCTCATCCTATGCATAAAAAATCTACTGAATAATTTTTCCCAGCCAATAAATTAAACCATTCTATAGTATTCAGTAATTATTTACTATTCAATAACTAATTCCTTAACTATTATTTTATTATCACAACTGTTAAGCCAAACTGACTTTTGTTTTTCTCCACCAGCACATATACCACAAACATATGTTGGATCAAAAAATATCATCTGTCCATTTTCTAAAATTATTTCCATTGCAAGACAAGTTACCTTTGACTCGTCCAAATTATAAAATATGATTTTAACAATATTGTTTCCTGCTAATAATGAATTAGTCAAAATTAACTCCTCAACCGATGACACTGCTTTATACATTTCATCTTCTATTTCATAGCTAAAATCAAAAGATATATTATCAACTAATTCGAATTTAAGTTTGGAATACTGTTCTATGGATTCCAACTTTAGATATCTTCCTTTTATTAATATATAATATGTTGTATAATCAGGATAGAATTCCGCAATTCCATTTTCTATATCAATAAAACCTGTTACATAAATCTTTTCAATTTTATTTTTATATAATTGATTTAATATATTTTTTAGCATTATATCGACATCCTATATCCATATTTTATGATTAACTCTATTAAGGAACTTTCCCCACAGTCGCATACATAAGCTACATAGCAACGACATATTCGTAGCGGATGTTCTGCGACCTGTAGGAGAAAGTTATGCGTGAACAGTAACTAATAATGTTGCCTTTTATAAGTATTATTCACAAATTATATGCATCTTCTTTTACAGGTAAATGTTATATTATCTTTCTTACAAGGTGTACAAATCACCATCAACAAAGCCTGTTGCAATTCGTGACAAATGTATTAGCTTATCATTATTTTTTTTATATTTTTTTATCATTTCAATTGTAATATCCAATACATATGTATAATCTTTTTCTTCCTCTATTATTACAAAAGGATTTTCACGTGTATCAAAATCTGTTATTTCATTGCATGGCCAATCACAAGCTACATCTTCATCATCTATCTTACACCCTACAATTTCCATAAAATATTTGTTATCCTCATTTTCATAAAGATTAAAGCATATTCCATCTATTTCCTCCGATACATTTTTTAGGGCTCTGTTGGCCCATTTTTCAAATTCTTCGTACATTTCATCACAACCTCTCTTTTAACTCTTTTCAAAACCTGTAATTTACGTATTAAATAATAATTATTTAACTATGATTTTCTTTAAACATATACCATTAATATTTTTTTCTTCAAGTTCACGCTTTAATTTTTCAGAGCCAAATATAGGTATACTATGATTTGTAGTA
>JAILNW010000277.1 GCA_024691145.1 Lachnospiraceae bacterium | reverse complement strand
TCCTTTAATTGGGAAGACATATCTTGTATAAGCAATGTTATTATAAGAATTATGCTTTTTATATTTCCTTTTATAAGATTATCCTGTGCATTAATATTTCTTACATTTCTAATAAGGAATAGTTATATAGTTATATTTTTAGGCTGTTATGCATCTTTTTTTGAAATGCTTCCAGTGAAAAACAGATATTTGTTCTCAACTACTAATTTAAGTCTGCTTATGAATTTTAAGGATGGAGTAATTACAGCAATAAGTGTAAAACAGGCATTATTAACAATTACAGTATCTTTAATAGCAAGCGTAATATATCTGGGACTTGGATATATTGTATTTAAAAAAAGGGACATGAGGTAATTGACTGAGGAATAAGTTGGATGATATGATTAAGATTTGAAAAGAAAAAAATATATCACAAAGTAAATTGGCAGAACTTACAGGTAGTAAGCAGCAAGCTATTTCAAGAACAGAGAACAAAGAACATAGCCCTTCACTTAAATTATTTTACAGTATGATTGATGCTTTGGGATATGAATTAAAAATTGTTGAAAAAAAATAATTATTTTATAGCATCTAGTTAATTCTAGGTGCTATTATAATGCTTAAAAAATTTTAATAAAAAGCTCCGAAAGATAAAACGGAAATATAGACAATAGTGTGGAAAACGGAATTTTTATAGAATAGTAAAAAGTATTTGTTTAAATTAAAATTGTATATTATAATAGTTACAATATCAAATTTGATGAATAGAAGGAGGAATGTAAATTGGGTAGTAAAGTTGATGATAAAAAAAGAGCTGGTAAATGGTGCAATATGGAATACTTTCGGATCTATGTTTTATCTGGGGATTTTTTTTCTTACAAATATTATAGTTGGAAGATGGGGAAAGAATTTTGTTAGTTCTTCTTTATATACAAATCCAATGAGATTTGTTAATCCTTTTGCAGCATTTGCTCTTTATGGAATGAGGAGTTTTCAAGTTTCTGATAGTAATAGCAAATATAAGGATAAAGAGTATATATTAAGCAGATATGTTACTACAGGTCTTGCTTTTTTTGTCTGTATTATAATGGCAGTTATAGAAGGATATTCAGGTGTAGAATTTGCTATTATATTTGTATTTTTACTTTATATCTCAGCCAATAATGATAATACAGATACTTGCAACATATATTTATGCTCCTTTTATTATTGTATTTGCAGAATATAATAGCAATAAAGACAGGAAGAAATTTATGGGATTACTTAATAAAATACTGCTTTTATTTGTAGGAATTGCAATTGTTGGTTTAATTGCTTCAAAATTAATATTAGGAAAGATTTTAATTATTATGTTTACAGAAAAAATAAAAGAGTATTTATATTTAATGATACCTCTTGTAGGCTGTGCTATATCAACAGGTGTATTGTGGTTTTTTAATATGATTTTTACTGTAATAAGAAAAACTAAGCTGTTAGTTGGTCTTAATGTAGCAGCATGGGTATTTATTAGGATAATTGTCCCTGTTCTTGTACATAAGATAGGTCCAAATGGCGCAAGTTATGGATTAATATTAACACTTTCATTGCAGATAGTGTTTATGTATATAGTAGTGTTAAAGCACGTTAGGTATGAGGATAATTAGAAAAATTAATGTTTAATGGAAAGGAAGTTTAAATGGGTAACACGAAGAAAAAGTCAGAAAATAATTTTATTGTACAAGGTGGTATCCTTGTAATTGCAGGATTTATAAGCCGGTTTATTGGTATGATTTATAGAATTCCTATGACTAATGCACTTGGGGATAAGGGACTAGCTTATTATGAAAACGCTTATGTAATCTATAATCTTGCACTTATTATTTCATCATACGGATTGCCTATGGCTGTTTCAAGAATGGTTGCAGCAAAAAATGCAAAGAAGGAATATAAGAATGCGTATAAGCTCTTTAAAGCATCCCTTATATTTGCAACTATTTCTGGTGGTGTTATGGCTTTGTTTATATTTATATTTGCAAAGTACTTATCTATACATATTTATAAAACACCATATTGTATGATACCATTAAAAATATTAGCACCAACAATATTCCTGTGTGCCATCATGGGAGTGATAAGAGGATATTTTCAGGGAAATGGGAATATGGTTCCTACAGCGGTTTCACAGCTTATAGAGCAGATAATTAATGCTATAGTAAGCGTTGTTGCAACATTAACATTTATGAAGTATGCTAAAAAAGAAAGTTTTTATGCCATATGTGATTCAAAGGAATCCTGGGGTGCAGGTGGTGGTACTTTAGGAACTTTTATTGGAGCAATTTTTGGTTTACTTACGTTAATAATAATATTTATGCTTAACAGACGTAAGATTAATTATTCCTTAAAAAGCGATACTACTAATAATGAGTCTAATAAAGCAATATATAAAATTATGTTGTTAACTATACTTCCTATTATACTTGCACAGACACTTTATAATCTTAATTCAATTGTAGACAGATCATTATTTAGCCATTTGTCTTCTTATAGCAAGGACATAAGAGAAGATTATCTTGGAAGATTTGGAAAGTACTATTTGCTAGTAAATATACCAATTGCTGTTGCAACTGCTTTAGGAAATTCTGTTTTACCAGTAATAGTAAAGGAATAATTAATCTTACGTCTGTTAAGCATAAATATTATTATTAACGTAAGTAAACCAAAAATTGCTCCAATAAAAGTTCCTAAAG
>JAILNW010000270.1 GCA_024691145.1 Lachnospiraceae bacterium | reverse complement strand
TTATAGAAACTATTAAAAACATCTTTTTTGTATGTAAGAATAAAGCATGAGGGCAATTAATTATGACAAATCAAGATTTTAATATTGAGTCAAAAAAATATATTGATGATGTATATTCGGAGTTTTGTGAATACCAACGTTTAGTTTGGAATATTTTTGTTTGGTTTAATCACTTTTGTAAAAAACATGAAATTCAATATTTTATGGGGTTTGGTTCATTAATAGGAGTGATTAGAGATAAAGGATGTATCCCTTGGGACTATGATATTGATGTTATTGTTAAGATTAACGAAAAAGATAAATTAATTCAGTTGTTGGAGTTAGAACTCCCTGATTCAATGTATTATACATATTCAACTAATGTTGAAGAATACCCTACTTGTTGCTTAAGAATATGTCAAAAGGGATTTCCTTTTACATCAATTCATTTAGATGTTTACTTTTTGATAGGTAATCCCAAAAAAGAACCTCAAAATTTTGTAGATAATATTGAGAATTATCATATTTTAAGAGAAATTAAATATGGAGATAAATGGTATCCTCAGGAGTTTTCAAACGATAAAAAAAATTTGAAACTACAATTATTGCGATTATATAGAGAATTTCGAAAAATAACAATTTCTGCTAACAAAATTAAATTTTTTGAAGAAAGAATATTAAAGCAATATCCTCTTGGAAGTTCGCCATTTTGTAGTATTCATGGAGATCCTTACAGAAAAGTTTACTTTATTGAAGATTTTTCTAGTACATTAAAAATACATATTAATGGAGAAGATGTGACAATTCCAGTAGGATATGATAGATACTTATCTATTATATACAAAGATTATAAAAATTATCTACCAATATCAACAAGATTTGATGAGTTTTATAGAATGACTATTAATGTTAGAAAAAGAATTAATTATATGAAAAGTGATGATACAGGTAAGTTTGATTTTTGTAAAAAATAAAAATATAGATATATAACTTATTTTTTTTAATGATAAGTAAAGGAGCAAGCGAATATGCAAATAACAGAGGAATTTAAGGATAAGATATTAGTCATAACAGGCGGAACAGGAAGTTTTGGTTCAACTGTTTTAAAACATTTTCTTACTACAGACATCGGAGAAATACGTATTATCAGTCGTGATGAAAAGAAGCAAGATTGGATGAGACATACATTACAAGCACAGTATCCAAAACATTGTTCAAAGGTTCAGTTTTATGTAGGTGACGTTCGTAACCTTGATAGTGTTAAAGATGTAATGCATGGAGCAAATTATGTGTTTCATGCTGCTGCACTTAAAGAAGTTCCATCTTGTGAGTTTTTTCCAATGGAAGCCGTAAGAACAAATATTGTAGGTACTGACAATGTAATTACAGCAGCAGTAGAAGCACGAGTTCAAAGGGTAGTTTTCTTATCAACAGACAAAGCAGCTTATCCAATTAATACTATGGGCATGACTAAGGCAGTAGGTGAGAAGGTTGTGCAAGCTAGAGCTCAAAAAGCATTTGAAAGAGGAGGTACCGTTCTTGCTTGTACTCGTTATGGCAATGTAATGTGTTCTCGTGGTTCTGTTATTCCTCTTTTTATTGACCAAATTAAACGTCAAGCACCTATTACAATTACAGATCCGAACATGACCCGTTTTCTCATGAATCTTGATGAAGCTGTAAATTTGGTCGCTTTTGCTTTTGAACATGCAGAACCAGGTGATTTATTCGTCCAAAAAGCAGATGCATCTAGTATTGGAGACCTTGCTAAGGGAGTTATGAAAATTTTTGGAGAAACTGAATGTAAAATTATTGGTAGTCGTCATGGAGAAAAACTATATGAAACCTTAGTTACCCGCGAAGAAATGCTTCGTTCTTTTGATATGGGGCAATATTATCGGATTTCGCCAGATGCACGAGGACTAAATTATGATAAATTCTATGTTCAAGGAACAGTACATACTGAAAGTGATGAGGCATATACAAGTCATAATACAAAACGCTTGGATGTTGATGGTGTTGTAAAAAAAATTTTAGAAACTGATTACGTTAAAGAAGAGCTAGAAAATCGTCCACATGTTGTGGAGGCATAATTAGAATTATTTTTATAAATAATCAAATTTTTTTATTAAATGATAGCTTAGACTAATGAATAAAATATATCATATATAATTATTTTAATTTAATGAGGGAAAACATGCAGTTAATTCAAACAATAGTAAGTGATTTAGAACGATTAGAAAAGCCAACCATCAAAGCTTTTTTAAAATGGTATTTTTTTCCCCAAGGCTCAACATTTCATTATGATGTTTGGTTTAGGATACTTCAAAAATGTAAGAAAATTAAAATACTTAAATATACAGTAGGAATAATAGTATATTTTGTTGAGAGACATTGGAGCATAAAGTATGGTGTTCATGTAAATGCCAATATTTCTATTGGACAAGGGTTAAGGATTGTACATGGAGATGGTGTATATCTTAATTGTAAAGAAATTGGAAAAAATTTTACCTGCTACCAAGATGTAACGTTTGGAGAAAATGATGGTAGACATAAAGGTATTCCTACTGTTGAAGATAATGTAACAGTTTATACTGGTGCTATTATTGTAGGAGATGTCATTTTACATAGTGGTTGTGTAATTGCCGCAAATGCATTTGTTAATTTTGACGTTCCTGAAAATGCTATTGTAGGTGGAATACCAGCTAAGATCATTGGAAAGTCGCATAAACAAATTAAAGGTGAAAAAAATGAAAGAACATAAAAAAAGAAGCATTATCATTGATTTTATAAAAGGTTTGGCTATAATAGCTGTTTTTATTTATCATTTTGGTTGTAATTACCTGCCATTTCCCTCTGAGTTAGGGTAGTTGTCACCCATCTCCCAATCTGATATGATAAT
>JAILNW010000246.1 GCA_024691145.1 Lachnospiraceae bacterium | reverse complement strand
AATAAAGATAACAAATATACTGATGGAAGAACTGCAGATAGCTTTTTCAAGGAAGGCTTTATACATCTTAAAGAAGGAAGACTTCCTATTGCGAAAGAACGTTTTGAAATAGCGGAAAAAAGATATAGAGAAAGAATAGCGAAAAAATTATCTATAAGAGGCTCAGAAAGACTGAGGGAAGAGCTTGGCGAAGAATGTTTTAATGTTGGCTATAAATATAGTACTAAAGGAAAATATACATTAGCTAAGAAATATTATGCAAAAGCAACCGTATTATTTGAAGGGTTAATGGAAGTAAATGAATATAAATACGGTGTGTATCTTGCAAATTGTAAAACGAATCTTGGAATATTCATGGATGAAACAGGTAATACTGAAAGAGGTTTGGAATTACAACAGGAAGCACTTGAACTAAAAAAAAGAATAAACAAAAAATATAATAAATTTTCAGAAGTTGATTATGCTAAAAACTATATTTATATGTCTGATATGTATAATAAACTCCAAAATTACGATAAAGCCATGGAATATAGCAATAAATATATTGAAATTTTTGAAAAATATAAAGAAAAAAATGATGAATATTGTGAACGATTGGCAAATGCATACTTTTTTGCAGGGAGATATTTATATAGTATGAAGGATTATAATAAATCAGTAGAATATAATAATAAAGCCATTGAGTTATTTAATAAATTAAATGCTATCCCTGATTTTAAGTATATTGAAATGCTGGCAAGCTGTAACTGGAATAAGGGTGTAAGTAAGATATATTTAAAGGAATATGAAGAGGCAGAAAAATTACTTAAAAAAGCCAAAAAGTTTTTTTATAATAATCGTAATGTTGCAAGTAAAATTAGAGTATACGAATCTAATATTAAATTAATTAAGAAAAACTTGAGAATATTATACAGACAAAAATATCGAGGACAAATACTAGGACCTATTAAATATATAATAAAAGCTTACATATTGCAGATTAGAATAGGGTGGCCTAGATTTTATTCCCTGTCATTTGATAATTATAGTATACTTTTTTGGGGACGTTAATATCCATAATATATGGTTATATTATATACTGTAAAAAATTATATTGTAAAAATCTATTGCAATTGCACAGAAGGGATAATAATGGAATATACACTTGTTAGAAGCAAAAGAAAGTCTATAGCGCTTCAGGTAACTAATGAAGGGCTTATTGTTAAAGTACCATTAAAGGCTACGAAAAAAGATATAGAGGAAGTATTAGACAAGCATAAAAGCTGGATTGATACACATTTAAACAATTTTAATGAACAGAAGAAAAAAGCTGAAGGCATGACACCTATAACAAATGAAGATATAAAACGTCTTGCTGACGAGGCTTTAAAGGTAATACCTGAAAGAGTCAGATATTATGCACCTAAACTTGGAGTTACCTATGGCAATATAACCATAAGAAACCAGCGAACAAGATGGGGGAGCTGCAGCAGTAAAGGTAATTTAAACTTTAACTGTCTTTTAATGCTTGCACCTAGAGAAGTTCTTGATAGCGTTGTTGTTCATGAACTATGCCACTTAAAAGAAATGAATCATTCAAAGAGGTTCTACAGCGAAGTATTAAAGGTATTTCCAAATTATTATGAATGTGATAAGTGGTTAAAGGAAAATGGCAAGATACTTATGATGAGGATGGAATAATCTGAAGAAAGCATCTACGCAGCCTGCTACGTCTGATGCTTTTTTGGAATATTAATATTTATGTGCCTGTTTTGCAATCTGTCAACAATTAAAATGGGCAGCCTATAACCTGACTTTGGCTGACCTTTAAGTTTTTATTACACTTTTTGAAGTTTAAATTTACATGGAATAGGTATCATCATTAACATTAAACACTTACCAAACCAAAAAAATAATAAACAATAAATAAAAACTTTAACCAATGAACTTAGTCCTCAAGCTTTTAAAAAGGAGTCAAAAAGTGTAAAAGGAAAATATGATTAAATATCAATATCAAATTCCATTGTATTGTTAATATAATCTAATGCTGTCTGTGCTTTTGAGAGAGTTTCTGAAAGAGTAGTAAAATCACTATTAACTTTCTCAATATCATAATTAGCATATCTGTAGTCTATTATATTACTTCCACCGAATCCGGCACGCTCACGAACCTTTGGTAAAGCATCTTTCATTTCAGACAATTTGCCACAACGTTTTGTTAACTGCGGAAGATAAACAAGCATTTCATCGATTGTAATATTAAATTCAGGAATTAATGTAGTTGCATTAAAAACATTAATAGCATGTTTAACTTTTCGTATTTTATTTTCAACCTCTTCCTGAGCTATCTGCATTTTTTCATAATCATAGTCTGGACGCACAGAATCTGGTTCTTCTCCAAGAGAAGCAACAAAACTATTAGAATTACTTTCTCGAATCTGTAAAGTTCTAAGTTCTTCATTCAACTGGCGAAGCAATTTAGCTGCCTTTGTAGATGTGATCTTCAAAATACCGCCTCCTAAAACAAAATCAAATTAATTTAACACTGCTCTTGCACGATCTAAAGCATCATCTATATGAGGACATATATTCTCAAAGCCTATTACAGTATCATAATTATGCTTCTTAAGCATCTTCATAGGCTGGGAATTAACATGGGAAAGTATAAGCACCATATTAGTTGCTGCACACTGCTCATGTATCTTCTTTAATGTCTTAAATGCTGTCTCATCTGCTGAAGGAACACTTCTCATTCTGAGAATAATAACCTTAGTGTCAGGACTTACTTCATAAAGAATATTAGTAAACTTGTCTGCTGCACCAAAGAACATAGGTCCATTGATTTCAAATACAGATACACGTTTAGGAATAATTCTTAAACTAATAGCATCAGGATCATTTTCAATCTCATCACTGTCATCAGCCTTCTTATTATAGTGAACATACTTAATATCAGTTTCATTAGCCATTCTGTTAATGAAAAGAAATGCTGTAATAACCATACCAACTTCAATAGCAACAACAAGGTCGAATACTACTGTAAGAAGGAAAGTTACAAAAAGTACGATTATATCACTCTTTGGAGCGTCAAGCATAGACTTGAATGTACGCCAGTCGCTCATATTATAAGCCACAACCATAAGAATTGCAGCAAGTGTAGCCATAGGAATAAGTTCAGCAAGTGGCATTAAGAAAATAAGTATTAAAAGCAAAGTAAATGAATGTACAATACCTGCAACAGGTGTACGTCCGCCACTCTTAATGTTAGTTGCTGTTCTTGCAATTGCACCAGTAGCAGGAATTCCGCCAAATAGTGCAGAAGCAATATTACCAACACCCTGGCCAATAAGTTCCATGTTAGAATCATGCTTAGTTCCAATCATACCATCGGAAACAACACATGAAAGAAGAGACTCAATACCTGCAAGTATTGCAATAGTAACAGCAGGAGATATAAGCTCTTTAATAGTCTTAAAATCAACACCAGCAGGTAACTGTGGTTTTGGAATACCGCCAGAAACTGTATATAAACTTCCGATTGTAGCAACATCTAACTTTGTAACCTTTACAAGAATAGTTGTAACAATAACAGCCACTAAAGAACCAGGAATAACATTAGTAACCTTAGGCCATAATATAAGAATTAAAAGTGCAATACATCCTATAATTAAAGCATTGGTATTCATAGTTCCAAAGTCTTTTACATAAAGCTGTATACGGTCAATAAAATCCTCTGGGGAACGTTCTAACTTCAAACCGAAAAAGTCCTTAAGCTGCTGAGCAAATATGCTTACAGCGATACCAGCTGTAAATCCGGTAGTAATAGTAGCAGGGATAAACTTAATAAGATTACCAATCTTCAAAAATCCCATGATTATAAGTATAATACCAGCCATAATAGCTGCAAGTGTGAGACCACTCATGCCATACTTAGCCTGAATATTATAAACAATAATTACGAATGCAGCAGTAGGTCCCCCTATCTGTACATTACTTCCACCTAAAAATGAAATAAAAAAACCAGCAAAAACTGCTGTGTAGAGACCACACTCTGGTGACACACCAGAAGCTATTGCAAGTGCAATTGAAAGTGGGAGAGCAACTATAGCAACTATAAGTCCTGCTATAAAATCTTTAATAAACTGCTCTTTAGAATAATTTTTTAAAACCGTAAATAATTTAGGTTTCACCTATGATTCCTCCTTATACATCATCTTTCCCCGAAAAAAATGTCGAACAACATTTATAATGATAATACTTTTATGACATAAATACAAGTACTATATGTTAAATTTTTGTAAAAAAATTTTGGAATTTGTATTTTCAATAAAATCTTCTTT
>JAILNW010000226.1 GCA_024691145.1 Lachnospiraceae bacterium | reverse complement strand
AATAAAGATTTGGGTTACAATTATGTAATTCAAATCTTTTTCTTTTTTAAATCTAAAGAAAACCTAATCGTCGCATGGCCGCGTTATGAATTCTTTAGTGTCATAATTCTTCGGGTTAAGAAAGGTTATCTTTCTTGGCATGGCAGATTATACCCTGAGAATTATGATATTTTTTATTTTAATTTTTATATTTTTTTATACTATAAATTAGTGATAGGATGTTGTGCCTTGGAAAAAAGAATAATTAAGTTTTGTTCACCAGATATTAGTGAACTTGAGGTGAAAAATGTATGTGAAGCTTTACAAAGTGGATGGATTACTACTGGTCCACGTACAAAACTGTTAGAGAGAAGACTGGCATCTTACATAAAAACAGGACGAACAACCATAGACTGTAATACAGAAAATGCTAAGAAGAAGTACAGTAACCGTGTTGTCTGCCTTAGTTCTGCCACTGCAGCAGAGGAGTTAAATCTTAGAATCCTTGGTGTTAAGGAAGGAGACGAAGTAATCGTTCCTGCATATACTTACACATCAACAGCATCTGCAGCAGTTCACACAGGAGCCACAGTTAAGTTTGTGGATATACAAAAAGACGGTGACTCATTTACCCACATGCCAGAGATGGATTATGAAAAGCTTGAAAATGCCATAACTGATAAAACAAAAGCTATAGTAGCTGTTGATTTAGGCGGCATGGTTTGTGACTATGACAGGATATTTGACATAGTAGAGAGAAAAAGACATCTCTTTAAGCCAATAGAGAGTGATGGCACACCTTTAGGAGACTTATCTGCAAGGGTTCAGAAAAGCATTGGAAGAGTAGCTGTTTTCTGTGATGCAGCCCATGCAATAGGCGCAAGCAGAACTGTTTTTGGAGAGAAAAGGTATGTAGGAGACATAGCAGACTTTACTTCATTTTCGTTTCACGCAGTAAAGAATTTTACAACTGCTGAGGGTGGAGCTTCTACCTGGAGAAAGCTTGAAGGTATAGATGATAAAGAAATCTATAAGTTCTATCAGCTTTTATCACTACATGGCCAGAACAAGGATGCCCTTGCTAAAACAAGAATGGGTGTATGGGAATATGATGTTGTAGGTCCATGGTATAAGTGTAATATGACAGACATTATGGCTGCCATTGGTTTAGGACAGCTTGACAGATATAAGGACATGGTATCAAAAAGACATAAGATAATAAAGAAGTATGATAAAGTATGTGATTCACTTGGTATTTCACATCTTATTCATCATACAGATTATATGGATTCTTCTAATCACCTTTATCTAATGAGAATACCTGGTTTTGGTGAAATGGAAAGAAATCATATGATTGATCGTATGGCAGAGCATGGTGTTGCAACCAACGTACATTTTAAGCCACTTCCTATGATGACTGCATATGGAAAGGACTGCTCATCATATCCAAATGCTTATGATTACTATCACAATCTGATTACACTTCCTCTTCATACATGTTTAACGGATGAGGATGTAAAGTATATATGTGAAATATTAAAAAAAGTATATAAAGAGGTCAGAGTATGTTAAAAACATGGAACCATCTTCCAAAGTTTATGAAAACAAAAGAAGTCAGACCATATTGGAAAGTATTATATAAAAGACGCGGACAGCTTGCACTAAAAAGAGCATTTGACTTTATAGTTGCAGCTGTCCTTCTTATAATTTTAGCTATTCCAATGCTGGTTATTGGCATTATGATAAAGTTAGACAGTAAAGGCCCTGTATTCTTCAGGCAGGAAAGGGTTACAGCCTATGGAAGAATCTTTAGAATCCATAAGTTCAGAACCATGGTAACTGATGCTGATAAAAAAGGACAGGTATTAACAGTAGGAATAGACCCTAGAATCACAAAGGTTGGTCATAAGATTAGAAAATACCGCCTGGACGAACTCCCGCAGCTTATTGATGTACTTAAGGGTGATATGACATTTGTAGGAACAAGACCTGAGGTCATGAAGTATGTTATGCAGTATAAGAAAGCTTACAACGCAACACTTCTTTTGCCTGCAGGCATCACAAGCGAAGCCAGCATAAAGTTTAAGGATGAAGCTAAGCTTTTAGATGGTGTTGAAAATGTGGATGAGGCATATATTAATAAGATTCTTCCACAAAAAATGAGACTGAACCTTAATGACATCAGAAGATTTTCTGTGGTAAGAGATTTAAGGATTATGTGTAAGACAGTATTAGCTGTTATTAATAGGAATTAGTAGATTAGGAGAAAGATATCAATATGACAGATGGATTAGTGTCTATAATAATGCCTTCATGGAATACAGATAAGTATATAGCTAAGTCAATTCAGTGTGTAATTAATCAGACCTATGAAAACTGGGAGTTAATCATTGTTGATGACTGCTCAACTGATAATACAGACAATGTTGTAGCAGGATTTCTAAGTGATTCACGTATAAAGTATATACATAATGAAAAGAACAGCGGAGCTGCTATTTCAAGAAACAGGGCATTAAGAGAGGCTGATGGAGAGTGGATTGCATTTCTTGATTCGGATGATTTATGGACTCCTGATAAATTGGAAAAACAGGTTAAATTTATGAAGGATAATGATTATGTACTTTCATATACAGAATATGAGAAGATAGATGAAGGTGACAATCCCCTTAATATCTATGTCAGCGGACCTGATTGTGTAAATAAGAAAAAGATGTACAGGTATGACTATATAGGTCAGTTAACTATGATGTACAGTACAAAGTACTTTGGGTTAATTCAGATAAAAGACATTAAGAAGAATAATGATTATGCAATAAGATTACAGTTGTATAAAAAGCCTGATGTAAAAGCATATCTTTTGAAGGAAAATCTTGCAAAGTACAGAATAAGAAAGCAGAGTATAAGCCATGATAAGATAAAGAAAAAGTTAAGAAGCCACTATGATTTATTTCATATGTGTGATGAAAAAACGTCAATTGTGGCACTGTGGTATGCAGGATGGAATATGTGGTTTGGAGTATGGAAGAAGATTGTATATGAAAAAAATAAAAAATCTATTTAAAAAAATAAAAAATCCTCCTTTTTTTTATTACTATTGTCATCATGTCATAAGTAAATATGTTCCCGAAAAATTTGCTTTAAAGATTTCAAATTTTAATAAAAAAGCTTATTTACCAGATGAAAATGAGTTTTTCCTTTCAACATATGATGGCTCAAATCAATGTGTACATCCAGATATGTTATTTTTCAACAATAAATACTGGCTTGCAGTAACACCATATCCTTATGGAATGGAGGAATATGAAAATCCATGCATTTATTATGGAAATTCAATTAATTCATTAATATCTGTTTCTGACAATCCAATTGAAAAGCAACGAAAACATAAGCGTGGATTTCATTTATCAGATCCTTGTATTTTTGAGTGGAATAGCAGGATAATATGTGCCTTTCGAGAAAATATAAAGAAAAATAATGAGGAAATAACATATATTTATTATACAAGTAGTGATGATGGAGTGAATTGGACATCCTCTGAGCTGATTCTCCAGAGCCCAAATGATAAACTATTATCACCAGCTTTTTATGTTGAAGAAGAAAATAATAATCAGATTATTCATATGAATTATGTTAGTTATACAAATGGCAGCAGCAGTATTACTCATTGTATATTGGATGAAAATATGAATATTATTGATATTGAAACTCAGGCATGTGAGAATATGCCTGAAAACTATTACATATGGCATATTGCAGTTTCATATGAAAATGGCATGAAAATTAGCACAGGTTCAAAGATAAAGTATGGATTGTTTTTGATTAGAAATAAAACCAACTCAGATATTTACAAACTATACCTTACAGAACAGGATAATAATGGTACCTGGAATTTTATTAAAGAAATAGATATTAAAGATGCCATAAAAAATATATGTTATCATCCATATAAATCTTGTTTTATACCCAACAGCCAAAGTATTATAT
>JAILNW010000172.1 GCA_024691145.1 Lachnospiraceae bacterium | reverse complement strand
AATTGATTTTCCAACAGAAGAACCTACTGTCTGCCCGTATGTATGACCAATGGATGTACCTTGAGTTGTTCCTACAGTTTCAGAAACTCCAACAGAATGAGAATTTGATAAACTCTGACTAGAACCATGAGTTACACCTTGGGAATAGCTCTGTGATAAACTCTGTCCTATGCTCTGACCTTCAGAAGTTGAAAAACTCTCGGCCTGAGATGTACTTATGGTACTTGCATCTGTATATGCCTTACTCCATCCTTGACTCTGACTTGCATTTGCCATATACATCATAGGAATAGAAAGATTAAATGACAAAGAGGTTGTACCTTGAAGATGGTTATTCCAATCGGTCATATCTCTTTGACTTCTTCTCTGCCAGCCCTCAAGAGTATCATTATATACAGGGGTAGAAAGTATTTCTATGACATACTCATAATCAGCCATACCTTCTATTATTTCCTCAAGCGTACCCTCAGAATCAGGATTAAGATTTTTATTACCAATTCCTTTATTTCCGGCATCTTCACCTGCTTTATTTGCATGAGGAATACCACGAACCATTGTAAGATAGTCCATATTATACATTTTTTCTCTAAGCCACTCGGTTTCTTTTGCCTCTACACACTTCATTTCAAGAACTCTGTAAGTACCCTGCATAGTCGCAATAAATCCAATAAAATCCTGATGTGCAATATCTTTTGCTTCTTGTAGATCTGTAGAGACTCCTTGAATACCATATAAATAAAGCAGTCCTATTGGTTCAGGTCTTATTATATTAGCTATAACAGTAATAAAATTATAATTATTTTCATATATAGCAGCTAAAACATCTTGTTGCATATCCATAAAAGATTTGCTTTGCTTTGCATCAGCAGGTAATCTTATCACTCTAACAAACTTTATAGCTTTATAAACCCTAGTAATTTTACCAGTTGCAGGATCCATAACCTCAAGATGATAACAAAGATATTCTAAATCTCTTTCTTCAGGATTCTTTTTTGATTCATCATCATATTCTGCCCAGCTATCAAGAACTCTGAAATTATCAGTTGGTTCTACTGATCTATCAGGATTTATAATTCTTTTTATATCAAATAATGATAACATCTCCATCCTCCTATCTTACGCTATTCATCTTATACTTCTTGTATTTTCATGCCCCGAGTTTCTAACACTACGCACACGGCCAAAAGTTTTATTAAGTGCCTGATTATGTTTAAAGTCTTTTAATCTTTTTGCCTGCATACTTATATCTCCAATAGGCATAAGCACAGCTACGAACCACATCATAGTCTGTAAATATCCTGGAATTGCATTTCCAGTTGACATTGGTATTGCCTGATCGTAAGAAGCTGCAATCATTTCACTTGATGCTCCTGATACGACTCCAAGTAGTATCTTAAGTCCTATTAAAGCTCCACAATATATAGCAATCATTCCCATTGTCTGATTAAGCACTTCCTGTCTTTGTGCAGGCATTAGAAGAGCCACTATAAACCCAACTACCCACATTGCCGATATAAGCGGACATAATAGTTTTGTTCCAAAAGCCGCAAAGTTCTGTACTGTAAAAATAGAAAGGGCAAATATACCAATAGGTATACCTACCGCTTTAAATATTCTAAAAGCCTCTTGCTTGGACATATCGGCTTTATATGTTAATGTCTCTGTTTTTCTTTGCATAACCTAATTCTCCTGATTTTATTGAAGGCAAATAAGCATAATTGTTCTCGTCAAAAACAAATGAAATATTCAGATTAGGATAATTGCTGCTTATTTCATCATCTGTCATTGAACGAGAGTTTTGTAAAAAATTTCTTAATTCATCATAAAAATCGTGATTCATTTTTCCCCCTTAAATAATGTTTTGCTCTTCTCTAATAGAAGTATCTATTTCTTCTTTCATTAACAAAACAATTGTTCCTATTACAGCAACAAATAAGAATAGAAACCAAAAATTACTTGTCATCATATATAAAAAGTTATTAGCAGCATTTATATTAAATGCCTTAAATGATTTCCACATCTTTAAAATCCTCCCATAATTTAATAATCTTATATATAATATGACATTTTATATTTCGAGTA
>JAILNW010000154.1 GCA_024691145.1 Lachnospiraceae bacterium | reverse complement strand
ATAGTAAAGTGTTAAAGAATCATTATCATCAGGTATAACGTCACCTACAGGCTTGATTTCACCATTTTCATAAGTATATCTTCCTGCACTGAACTTATAGTTTCTGCCATTTGCACTATCCCAGTTGCCATTTCCATCATTAAAGCATGCTACAAGTTCATTTCCACCATTAAGGTCTATAGTTGCTACATGTGTATATCCCTTATAATAATCACAAGTGTTCATAGCCATACCAGGTACATTAGTCCATGAGCTGTTGTTTGTTCTGTAATGAATATATGGAGTTTTATATCCTTTGTAGAATATAGTTACCATCTTATTATCATCCGGGTTATTATTAATTACAAACTCTGTAGATAATGTTGCTGTCTGATTTTCACATTTTGCAGTAACATCAATTGTGTAAGTACCTGCAACCTGTGGATGCCATGTAGCTTTATCAGCTGTATATATAGGTGTATCCTTTAATACAACTGAAGTGTTATCAGCCTTATTAGTTATTGTATATACACCTTCCTCAACATACTTGTTAGTATCAAGTTCAAATGTAATTGCATTTCCAACAAGTGCTGGTGAAGCTATGTTAGTGTTAATTTTATTAATCTTAAATACATCTTCCTCAGGCTTAACTTCATACATAAATGAGTATGTGCAAAGTCCTGATCCATATGTATTAAGAAGAACCTTTATTTCATAAAGTCCTGCTTCTGTAAACTGGTACTTAAGGTTATCTTTAAAGTATGATGATGCACTTATTGAATCACTTACACCAGTCTTTGTATTAGTTATTTCAATTGTTGTTCTGTTTGATCCTCTGTAATCTGTTTCATATTTTGTATTAACAGTAAATAATACAGTATCTCCAACATGTGCTGGTGCTGGAACAGATGTATCAACTCCTGTTATCTCGCATCCGTAAATATGTTTTTTAAATTCTTTTCTTACTGTTTCATTATTATCATCAGTAGCTTCTACAAAATATGTAATATCTCCAACATATGGAGTTGGTGCTGAAAAATATGAATAATATACGTTTTCAACAGTATAAACATCATTACCATTTTCATCTATATATCCTGCGCTGTACTTATATGGTGATTTTCCGCCAAGTATAAGGACATTCATTGTAGTATAGTAACCCTTTACGATAGTTTCACTATCATAACCGTAAAATGAAACATCTTCAATTCTGAATGATAAGTCATCTTCTATAATTCTGTATTCTGTTTTATACTCGTAAGTATCTCCTAAACCATCAGTTACAGTAAGTTTGATTTTATAGTTACCTTTCTTTGTTGGCACCCATTTACCCTTGTTTTTCTCTATTGTTTCAATTGGATAAACAGTTCCGTCAAGTTCTGCAGTGTAAACATACTTATTCTTTATTCCATTTAATGTTCTTTCATTTGAAACATATGGAGTTAATGTAATGGTTGTTCCAAGTACCGTTGGTGCATATACATCAAAATTAAGAGAATTAATTACAAACTGATTTACAAGTATATTATGAATTCCGGCCTTTGCAGTCTTATCTCCAGACTTTGCCTCAACGAAAAATGATAATCTTTCTGTAGTATCAATTGTATATTCACATGTGTTATTTGATGAATAATCATTAATGTAAGTACTTTCACCATTTATAATAACACCAAATCTGTACTTAACATCGCTGCCATTTACGCTGTCAGCTGTTAATTTAACAGTTGATTTCTTTGAAACTGGTGCAACTTCATTTAACTTAAGGCTTACTGCAAAGTCAGACTTATTGTCTTTAATCTTCTTTAATTTTCCATTGCTGTAAGTGTATACACCTTTTTCAAATGTATAATTCTGGCCATTTCCGCTGTCCCAGTTACCATTACCATCATTGAAACATACATATACTTTTGATGAATTTGATAAATCAATTGTATACTTATGTGTATATCCGTCAAGTGATGTATCTTCATTCATAGCAAAACCAGGAACATTTGTCCAGTTCTGTCCCTCTACACAATAATGAATATAAGGTTTGTCATAACCTTTATAATATATAGTTGTTGTATTAGAACTCTTTTTGCTGAGTGTTGGTATATGGTATGTTTTTATTGCACCGTCAAATGAGCTTTCTTTATCAACATCATCATTAAATACTTCATTAGTATCATCATTAATGATCTGAACCTTTTTAACAGTATGCTCATTCTCATCAGCACTTCTGTCTGTAACACTTATCTGCCAGTCAAGATCTGATAATTTTTCTGTACTAATGTCTTCGATTGCATTATCAAGTGCAAAGTAAAGATTTCCTGTTTTCTTTACTCCATCTGCATTAAATGTTTCACTGTTAAAGTATCCACGGAACTTAACAGGTGTATAAAATGCTTCTCTTTCTCCATCATTGTTATATGCAAAAATCTCAAGATCAAGCTGTGATAAATGGTCACTTTCAAGTTCTACCTTTGCGAACTGCTTTGATTCTTTAGTTTTAATCTTAAATCCTGTAATACTATTCATCAAATGATTCTTTTCTTCTAAACCATCTACATTTCTGTAATTAAGTGTTCTATATGAAACCCATATAAAACCTTTGTTTTTCCAGTTTCCCCATGAATTTGCTATCTTAAATGCACCAAGTTCATCCTCATCTTTTCCGCCATCACTATCATAGTCATACCAGATATTATCATCATAACCAACAATAGTCATACGGTGACCGCCACGCTTAGGTGAGTAATCGCCATAATCAGTAACTATGTATTCACCTTCATACTTGCTGTTTGAAGTGTATTTATAATTTGAATCAAATATTTTATATTTTATTTTCTGTTCATCACCAAGATTCCACATATTAATATCTGTAGAAAATGTAAGAATCTCGCCATCATTAAGTGCTGCCTTTATACCATCGAGATATGGACTTTGATTATTTTCAATAACCATTCCAGGGTTATTAATATCAATATTGTATGCTTCAGCAACTCTGTACTTTAAAGCTTTTTTCCACATATCTCCCTCAGCAAAACTTCTTCCGTCATGAACTTCATCATTATATTTTGTTACAGCAGGTACATCATTAAGTGTTGCTGCACCCATTTCAATAAGAATATTGGCTACTCTTGTATCATATGGTCCTGCCTGCTCATATGTCCACATAGGTGAGAACAGATTATCATTATTTTTTGAACTTCTGTTAAACTCCTTGTTGTACATATACGAGAACTGATAATATGCCATAGCCCAGCTACAGCAGCTTCCTACTGAACCCTGATCACCTATTGCAGGAAAATACTTAGATGTACTATTATCTACAGCATTTTTAAATGTGTACTCAGACTCTTCTTTATCATAGTAGTCTTCAGCGCTGTCTGCTGCCATGTCAACATATTTGTCAACATCATCAGTACCATTTTCCATGTAATCATAATAATCATCAGCATTATTAAGTTTAACAACATTTTCTTCCTGCCATTCGATATCTTCTGCAGTAGGAAGTTCAAGACCTGTAGCATATGAACTAACGTCTTTGTCGTTGTTGCTAAATGCAGCCTTACTCTTTATTCCATACACTGTTCCTGCTACAAGAACAGAAAGAGCCATAGTTGCAATTATCTTGCTTTTTGTTTTCATAACAAACCTCCATTAAAATAATACATTAAATCCTTTATTTCTTAGTTACTACACCATTCTTGTAGTAATAAGTTCCTTTACCCATTGTATAGTTCTGTCCATTGTTGCTGTCCCAGTTTCCGTTACCATCATTAAAGCATAATACAATGTTATCTGCATCGCTCATATCTATTACGATTTTATGAGTATATCCGTTTACTTCGTTAGAAGCTTCCATCTTAACTCCCGGAACATTTGTCCAGTTATTATTGATTGCATAATGAACATATGGCACCGCATATCCGCTGTAGTATAATGTTAATGTATCATCACTAACATCATCAATATTCTTTATTTTTCCATTGGAATATGTGTATTTTCCAGCTTTAAACTTATAATTATATCCATTATTACTATCCCAGTTACCATTACCATCGTTAAAACATGCTGTTAATTCAGCTGAATCCTGAAGGTCTATAGTAACAACATGTGTATATCCAGCATAGTAGTCGCATGTATCCATCTTAACTCCAGGAAGATTTGTCCAAGGACTCTTATCTGTTGAATAATGAATATATGGTGTATTAAATCCTTTGTAAAATATTGTTACACTGTTCTTGTCATCTGGATTTTCATCCTTTACATCATAACCAAATGTGTAAGTACATAAACCTGAACCATATGTATTATAATATACATTTACCTTGTAATGTCCTGCCTGTGTAAACTTATGAGTTTTAGTCTTTCCAGATGCGTATGCTAATCCTCCTTCAATTTCCACATCACCAGTTTTTTCATTTATAAACTCAAACTTTGCATAATTTGAATTCTTATAATTAACTTCATACTTTGTATTGATTGTAAATGTTACTTCATCCCCAACCTTCGCTGGTGAAGCAATTGAAGTATCCACACCTGTAATTGTACATCCGTAAGCATGTTTCTTAACTTCTTTTCTTGCAATATCACCATTAGCATCTACAACCTCACCATAGAATACGATATCACCTTCATATGGTGGCATGACATTAATACTTCCTGTGTTTCCTGAATAAGTCTGTACATCTTCGCCGTTTTTATTAATATAACCAAAGTTATATGTATATGGCATAGCTCCTCCATTTGCCGACAAACTAGTTATAGAACTAGCACCTACAACAAGCTCATCAAATAAAGTATTAGTTATTTCAAAATCATCAAGTTTTAATGATAGGTCTTTTTCTAAAATTTCAAATGTTCCTGAAATATCATCCGAATCATTTAAACCATTTGTTACTTTAAGTGTTATAGTATAAATACCTTTTTTCTTTGGTACCCATACACCCTGGTTTTCATCATTTGTCTTAATTGTTGTAGTCTGTCCATTTAAAGTTGCAGTATATTCATATTTAGTTTTTATTCCATTAATATCATCTGCAAAATAAACATATGGTTCAATTATTATCTCAGTTCCGAGATACTGTGGCTGTCCTACACTATATGCCATTCCAGATACATAAAGTTTCTTAACTTCAAAATTATGGACATAATCAATTGCAGTTTTGCCATTTGCTTCAGCTTCTACAAAAAATGTATAATTGTCAGCATTGTTTGCAGTAAATTTATAATTGTCTTTTGAACTGTAATCATTAAAATATGATTTATTTCCGTTCTGTATATAACCAAATCTGTATTTAGCATTTTTACCATTTACACTCTTTGCTGAAAGGTTAACTGTCTGTCCCTTCTGAACAGGTGTTATGGAATCCACGCTAAGTGCAACATCAAAAGCTTTTGCATGACTTGTATTATACTTATTAATCTGTCCGTTAATATATGTATATGTTCCAGCTTCAAATGTGTAATTTCTTCCATTATCACTATCCCAGTTGCCTTTTCCATCATTAAAGCATACATATACTTTAGATGCATCATCTAAGTCAATTACATATTTATGAGTACATCCATCATATGAAGTGTCCTCAGTCATCATATATCCAGGAACATTAGTCCAGTTCTTTCCTTCTACACAGTAATGGATATATGGCGTATCAAATCCTTTATAATAGATAGTAGTTGTGTTAGTAGCTTCTTTTCTTAAAGTTGCAACATGATAAGTTATTTCCCTGCCATCTGCAGAATACTCTTCTTTTACATCTTTATCATATGTAGCACCAGTATTATCATCTATTATCTGAAGATTCTTAATTGTCTGTGGTTTCTTGTTTTTATTTACATCGTTAAGTGTTACCTGCCAGTCAAGGTCACAGATACTGTCTGAATTAATATCAGGGAATAAAGCATCCATTGGGAAATAAAAGTTTCCTACAGATGAACCTTCTTTTCCATCAAATGTATCTGCCTGAGTATATCCGTTAAACTTAAGTGTCTGTCTGCTAAATACAAGATTACCATTATCATCATATGCCTTTGCAGAAAGTCTTATATCACGTGCACTTTCACTTTCAATATCAACTTTAATAAACTGCTTTGGCTCTATAGTTTTAATTCTGAATCCTGTCACACTATGTATAGCATGATTAGCTTCTTCACTTCCTGATACGTTCTTATAGCTAAGTGTATGATATGCAAGCCATATGAAACCTTTGTTTCTCCAGTTTCCCCATGAGTTTGCAATTTTAAATGCACCAAGCTCATCGTCTTCTTTAATACCGTTTTTATTAGTATCAAACCATATATTATCATCATAACCAACTATAGTCATACGGTGACCGCCACGGTCTTCTCTCATTTTCTTGTATGTTGAAACTATATACTGGTTTTTATACTTGCTATTTGTAGTTCCATCATAATTTGAATCAGATGAATCATATTTAATTTTATCACTTGTGGTATCCCACATATAAACATCTGTACTAAATGATAAGATTTCTCCATCATTTAAAGCTGCCTTTAATCCATCAAGATACTGGCTTTTATTATTTTCAATCTGCATACCAGCAAAATCAGTTTTAATTCTATAAGCTTCTGCCACTCTGTATTTAGCAGCTGTTTTATAGATTTCGCCTGTTGCAAAACTGTTGCCCTTAGTGGCACCATTATTATAATTGCCATAAGCTGGTACATCATTAAGTGTTGCAGCACCAATATTTAAAAGTACATTTGCAACCCTGCTGTCATATGGACCTGCCTGCTCATAAACAAACATAGGTGAGAATAAATTATCGCTATTTTTTGAACTTCTGTCAAATTCTCTGTTATACATATAAGAGAACTGATAGTATACCATTGCCCAGCTGCAGCATGAACCAATGCTATCCTGGTTTCCTATTGCCGGGAAATATTTAGATGTACTGTTATCTACAGCACTTTTGAATTTGTATTCTGATTCAGCATCCTCTGCAAAATCAGCATCCTTGTCGGCACTTTCTTCATTATCGATGTACTTATCAACATCATCAGTACCATTTTCAATGTAATCGTAGTAATCTTCTGCATCATTAAGCTTTACAACATTTTCTTCTGTCCAGGCAATGTCTTCGCTGGTAGGTAATTCAAGACCTGTAGCATATGACTCGATGTCCTTTTCATCAGAATTAAGCGCAGCCTTACTCTTAATACCATAAACTGTTCCCGCAAGAATAACGGCAAGAGCAAGTGATGCAATCACTATCCCTCTTTTCTTCATTTTTAAACCCTCCAAAAATAAAAAATAACACAAGTAGTATAATACAACAGTATGATAATTTAGTCAAACAAAATTAGGCATGTTTTTTTGTATAAAAAGTCCTATTAATACACTGTGATATTACTTCTTAGTTTACTATTTTGTTAAAAACCTACAATAAAATATTTTAAATT
>JAILNW010000095.1 GCA_024691145.1 Lachnospiraceae bacterium | reverse complement strand
ATATAGTAAAAAAAATATGCTTTTTATGGGGTAAGGGGCATTATACCCTTTTTTACTGTTTGCAGATGTGATAATACAAAAAGAAGGACTGTGAAGTCCTAGGAAAATTTATTTTCCTATTTTTTCACAGCCCCTTTCTTACACGTCAAATTTCATGAAAATTTATATCAAAAATATGCATTATTCATAAAAAAATTATAATATTGACAATTAATTACGTGTAATATAGAATGTTATTAAACAAACTGAATTATCACAGCGATGATATTGACTTTATTATGGGTTTTGATTAGGAGGATTTTTATGAAAAAGAGAGTAATGTTGACAATGGCTTTTATGGCACTGGCACTTGTTGTAGTGGGATGTGGAAAGACTAAAACTGAGGATAACACTGCTAAGGTGGAGAGTGCTAAGGAAGATAATAATACAAAGCTTAGTACAAAAACAGAAGAAATCGATGATGCATGGGAAAAACCAGATGAAAGGGAAAAGGACTTTGAAGTGGCAAAGGGTAAAACTTATGAAATGGTAAATAAAATTGGAGATCCTGTAATTAGTTTTTATGATTATTTGTTTACTGGTTATAGAAGAGGAGAGTGTTATCTGTATAAAATCAATAAAGAGGAATGTGCAGCCAAAAGACATACAATAAACAGGGAAAAGGGTATTTATCTACTTGAGGGAATATCAATATCTAATATAAAAGAGATTGATAAGCTGCCAGAAAATTTATCATACGACGAAGCCTACGGCATAACTTGTGATATAAATGTAATTAATAAGACAATTGATATAGCCTTTGTTGACAGGTATATAATTGTAAATGAAGGAAAAGAACTTTATGAAGCTGATTTTGATGTAAGTAAAATAACAGAAAAGTTTACAGATGAAGATAAATGGGAAGAAGGCGGCAGAATATATTTTCCATGTGCATGGTACCTTGAACAAATAAGCAAGGAATGGAATACACTTTTTATGGAAAAAGCAGAAGTTGTTAAAGATGATAATATTGTTTATGATATAAAAGTTAGCAAGGCATACGGTGATAAAGTAGATGTAACAACAACTAATAATTCAGACAAAGATTTAATAGACTGCAAGTCATATGGTATAGTTGCGATTGTAAACAATGAACCATACTATATGCCATATTATGGAGGAATGCAGGCTCCACATGTAGCTCTGGATTATGGAAACTTTCCAGTAGGTGATACTTTTTCGCAGGAAGTATACTTTGGTGATGTTGGACCATTAAAAAAGGGAACATATGGCGTTGTAATAAGTGACACATATGGTAAGTTTAATATTGAATAATTTTTTATACAAAAAGAGGATGATATTTTGAGAAGTATTAAATTAGTTATTTTGTGTGGGGGGATACTAGCAGGTTTATTGTTTACAGGATGTAAAAAAGATACAATAAAGAATAATAGTTCAAAAAATACAAATATAGAAAGTACAAAAAAAAACAGTGAATATAGAAAAGAATATGAAACAGTTCTGCAGAATTTAGGTAACAATAAAAATTTGAGTTATGAAATATTAGATGTATATTGGAATGTGGATATTAACGATGCGGCATCTTTTGACGGATTTAAAGGAAAGTTTGTTGAAGGAGAAATAATAAAAGAAACAGAAGAAGGGTTAATTGCAAAACTTGTTTTTGATATTAAAAATCCAGCAGCAACAGCCGTGAATCCAGGAAAGAATGAAATGTATATATGTGTTGCAAAGGTATGCAAAAATTTTATACATTGTCTATCTGACGGAACAATCGATGAAGGTCCTTATGATACTTATGGGACTGTAATTATTGAAAATCCTGATACATTTGAAATTGAATATGAAGAAATTATCGATGGAGAGTATAGTTACGATAGTCTTAAATGTCCAGTAATATATAACAGAGGATTTGGCTTTAAAAATGAAGAAGACAGATATGCTATAAAAATTTATTATGATGAAGAAATATCAATTGATCTAAATCAGGATGGAAAGAAAGAAAATTTATCATTTGAAGTAAAAAAGATTGAAAACAGTGATTTTCAATACGATTTTGATATGTGTGTAAATAAGGGAAAGGACAAGGAAGCTATATGTACATGTAGAAATGTAAATAGATTTCCAGATACATATAAGGAGTATTATACAATATGTGATCTTGATAAAACAGATAATTATCTGGACATAATAGTATATGATATGTATGACTCAAAGAATATTAGTAAAGTATACAGATATGATGGAAATGAGATTAAGTTGTATTGTGTGGTTCCAGCTATAGTAGATAAGAAAGAACTTGAAAATGGTATAGAACATTGTACAACATTGTTCTATGAGAAGGAATCAAAAGACGAAGAAAATAACTATGTCTGGAACTATAAGTGTCCTGTTACATTATCAAATGAGGGATTTAATGTAAAATGGACGGCATACGAAAAGTCAGAGGCAATTACAGCTACGGAAGATTTACAACTGTATAAAACAATAGACGGAACAGAAATAGTTAATATTCCTAAAGGAACTAAAATTACAGCAACTAAATATAAACCTGTAGATATTAATAATCTTTCAAGCAGAGAAATATGGGTAGAATATCAATATGGTTTTGAAAAAGCATACGGGAAATGCGATTATTAAATATGTTGATGGCTTGGTATCAAAGTTTATATTCATTTGACAATACTACTATAATAGTTGTATAATTAGAAATGATATTAATAATAAGCAGATGGTAATATAATATTGCTATCTGCTTAAAATAAGTTAATCGAAAGGAATGAATAAAAGTGGCTAATAAACAGATAATGTTAGGTAATGCTGCCATAGCCAGAGGTGCTTATGAAGCAGGCGTTAAGGTTTCAGCTGCTTATCCGGGAACACCTAGTACTGAGATAAGTGAGAATATAGTAAAGTATGATGAGATATATGCAGAGTGGTCTCCTAATGAGAAGGTTGCCATGGAAGTTGCTATAGGTGCATCTATAAGTGGTGTAAGAGCTATGGCTTCCATGAAGCACGTAGGAGTTAACGTTGCAAGTGATCCATTATACACTGTTGCATACATGGGCGTTAACGGCGGACTTGTAATGGTTGCAGCAGATGATCCAGGCTTGTATAGTTCTCAGAACGAGCAGGACACAAGATGTGTAGCAAGAGCAGCACAGGTACCTGTTATCGAGCCTTCTGACAGCCAGGAAGCAAAAGACTTCACTAAGTTTGCTTTCGAATTATCAGAGAAGTATGATACTCCAGTTATATTAAGAACAACAACAAGACTTGCACATTCACAGGGATTAGTAGAACTTTGCGACAGACAGGAGATTGAAGACAGACCATATGAGAGAAATGCTGCAAAGAACGTTATGATGCCTGGTAATGCAAAGATGAGACATCTTGTGGTTGAAGAAAGAAATAATAAACTTATTGCAGATGGATGCGATTTCCCTATCAATAAGGTTGAATATAATGATACAAAGATCGGTATAATTACATCAGGAATTCCTTACACATATGTAAAGGAAGCACTTCCTAATGCATCAGTTCTCAAACTTGGTATTGTTCATCCATTGCCAAGAAAACTCATAGAAGAATTTGCTTCAAAAGTAGATACACTCTATATCGTAGAAGAACTTGAGCCAGTTATTGAAGAGCAGGTTAAATCATGGGGAATTAAGGCAATTGGTAAAGAGATATTCACAGTTCAGGGTGAGTACAGTGCCAACATGATCAGAAAAGCAATTGGAAAAGAAGAATTAGATATTGCAGAGCCAGCTAAAGCTCCAGCAAGACCACCTATTCTTTGCCCAGGATGTCCACACAGAAGCGTGTATACAGTTCTTAAGAAACTTAAGATACATGCAGCAGGTGATATAGGATGCTATACACTTGGAGCAGTAGCACCACTTAGCGTTGTAGATACAGTTATCTGTATGGGTGCAAGTATAAGCTCACTTCATGGTATGGAAAAGGCAAAAGGAAAAGATTATATCAAGAATTGGGTTGCTGTAATCGGCGATTCAACATTTATGCATACAGGAATTAACTCTCTTGTTAATATGGTATATAATCAGGGAACAGGAACAGTTATGATACTTGACAACTCAACAACAGGTATGACAGGTCATCAGGACCATGCTGCAACAGGAAAGACTCTCAAGGGAGAAGTTGTTCCAGCCATCAGCATACCAGATCTTTGCAGATCACTTGGCATTAAGAACGTAGTTGAAGTTAATGCATTTGATACAGAAGAACTTACAAGAGTTGTTAAAGAAGAAGTTGCAAAGGACGAGATTTCAGTTATTATAACTAAGACTCCATGTGTACTTCTTAGCAAAGCACCAGTAACAGTTCAGTATGAAGCAGATCCAGAATTATGTAAGCACTGTGGACAGTGTATGCAGCCAGGATGTCCTGCTATAACTAAGAACGAAGATGGAAGTATTAAGATAAATGATACTTTATGTAACGGATGTAGTTTATGTGCCCAGTTATGTAAATTCGGTGCAATTAAGAAAGTAGAATTGTAATAATTACAGAAAGGTCATGGTTAACGATATGATAACAAAAAATATAATGATTGTAGGCGTTGGCGGACAGGGAACATTGCTTACAAGTAGAATATTAGGTGGTATGACTCTTCATGCCGGATATGATGTAAAATTATCAGAAGTACACGGTATGGCACAGCGTGGAGGAAGCGTTGTAACATATGTAAGATATGGTGAAAATGTTGCAGAAGCAATTGTAGAAGAAGGACAGGCTGATGTTATTATAGCATTTGAACAGCTTGAAGCACTTAGATATGCACATTTCCTTAAAAAAGATGGTGTAATGATTATTAATGATGTTAAGATTGATCCAATGCCTGTTGTTATAGGTGCAGCTAAGTATCCTGAAAACATCATTGAAAATCTTAAGAAAGACCATAAGATAATAACAGTTGATGCTGCAAAGGAAGCTAAGAAACTTGGCAATAACAGAGTATTTAACATAATTGTACTTGGTATTGCAGCACAGCATATGGATTTCTCAAAAGAAGACTGGATGGAAGTTATTGAAAAAACTGTTCCTCCTAAGACAATCGAGATTAATAAAAAAGCATTTGAAGTTGGATTTAATATAAAATAAACTAATGGAGGTAAGGTATGATTTGGAATGAGGCAAAAGAGTGTATGAGCCGTGACGAGATGAGAAATCTCCAGAGTGCTCGTCTTGTAAAAATGGTATCAAGAGTATATCATAATGTAGAATTTTACAGAAAAAAGATGCAGGCTTTGGGAATTGAGCCAGGAGACATCAAGGGAATTGAAGACCTTAATAAACTTCCATTTACAACAAAACAGGATTTAAGAGACAACTATCCATTTGGATTGTTTGCAGTTCCTAAGTCAGAAGTTGTAAGAATTCATGCATCATCTGGAACAACTGGAAAAGCAACTGTTGTTGGTTATACAAGAAAAGATATAGCTATATGGCAGGAGTGTGTAGCAAGAGTTCTTGCTATGGCAGGCATTTCAAAAGAAGACAGAATGCAGATTTCATACGGATATGGACTGTTTACAGGTGGTATGGGACTTCATTATGGTGCTGAGAATCTTGGTGCTACAGTTATACCTATGTCAACAGGTAATACTAAGAAGCAGATTACTATGATGGAAGACTTTGAATGTACTGCAATTGCATGTACACCATCATATTTGTTACACATAATAGACGCTCTTGAGGAAGCAGGAAAGCTTGATAAGATTAAGCTTAAAACAGCTGTTCTTGGTGCTGAGCCTTGGACAGAGGAGATGCGTAACAGAATTGAAACTAAACTTAATATTACAGCACATGATATCTATGGTCTTAGTGAAGTTATGGGACCTGGTGTTGCAGCAGATTGTAAGTACCATGCAGGTATGCATATTTATGAAGACCATTTCTTGCCAGAGGTACTTAATCCTGATACACTTGAGCCATGTAAGGAAGGCGAACTCGGTGAACTTGTATTTACTACACTTACTAAGGAAGCATTGCCATTATTCCGATATAGAACAAAAGACCTTACAAGTATTACTTATGAAAAATGTCAGTGTGGACGTACTCTTGCAAGAATTTCAAGATTCAAAGGCCGTACAGATGACATGCTTGTAATTAGAGGTGTAAATGTATTCCCATCTCAGATTGAAGCAGCACTTATGGAAATGGGAGAAACCAGCCCTCACTACCTGATGATAGTAGACAGAGTTAATAATCTTGATAACCTTGAAGTATGGGTTGAAGTTGATGAAGCATTTTTCTCGGATGAAATCAGAAAACTTGAAGACCTTACTAAGAAGATTGCACATACATTACAGCAGGCACTTGGTCTTGCAGTAAAGGTAAAACTTGTTGAGCCTAAGACAATCGAAAGAAGTGAAGGAAAAGCAAAGAGAGTAATTGATAAGAGAAACTTAATATAATCCACAGACTGGAGGTAATTAGTATGACTATTAAACAATTATCAGTATTTATTGAAAACAGGGAAGGAAGTCTTGGCGAGGTTGCACAGAAGCTTGCAGAAAACCGGATTAATATCATTTCCCTTAGCCTTGCAGATACATCAGATTATGGTATGTTAAGAATGATAGTTTCTGATCCTAAAAAGGCAAAGACAGTTCTTAAAGAAGCTGGATTTTCAGCAATGATAACAGAAGTTATAGCTGTTAAGGTTGCCAATGAGATGGGAAATCTTTCACAATTACTTAATTGCTTTGCAGACATGAACATAAGTATTGAGTATATGTATGCTCTTGCAACTAATAAGGATGCTTCAATTATTATGAAGATAACAGATGTTGAAAAGGGTGTTAAGACTCTTCTTGACAAAGGATTCGAACTTGTTTGCAATGATGAAGCAGTAAAAATTAATGGATAAAATAATTAATATATGCATACCCAGCCACTTAAGACTGGGTATGCGTGATATTAAGGAAAAACTGGTGAGTTATGAATTTATTGAATTTTGAGAATATTTCAAAAGGATATGGGGAAAAGAATCTGTTCGATAACATTAGTTTTGGAATAGATGAGAAGGATAAGATTGGACTTATCGGTATTAATGGTACTGGTAAATCTACATTGTTAAAAATAGTTGCGGGTTTGGAAGAAGCTGATGAGGGTAAGAAAACATGCGCTAATAATATATTTATTTCTTATCTTGCCCAGATACCTGAGTTTGATTCAAGTAAAAACATTTTGCAGAACGTTTTATATGATAAAAAGTCTGACAGTGTTGTGTGGGAAAATGAAGGTAAAGCTAAAAGCATGTTAAACCGTCTTGGAATAAAAGACTTTGAAAATGGGGTAGAAAACTTATCTGGAGGAGAAAAGAAAAGGGTAGCACTTGCACGAACTCTTATTAGTGCAAAGGAAGTTCTGGTACTTGACGAGCCTACAAACCATCTTGACAGTGAGATGGCAGCCTGGCTTGAGGATTATCTTAAGAATTTTAAAGGCGCTCTTATAATGATTACCCACGACAGATATTTTCTGGATAAGGTTACTAATAAAATAATCGAGCTTGACAAAGGAAAAATCTACACTTACGAAGGCGGATATAGTGAATATATACGTTTAAAAGCTCAAAGGGAAGAAATGATTCTTGCTACTGAAAGAAAAGCAAAAAGTCTTTACCGCACTGAGCTTGAGTGGATGATGAGAGGTGCAAGGGCACGTTCAACTAAGCAGAAAGCTCATATAGAAAGATTTGAGAATCTTAAAAACAGGGAAAAGCCTGTGGAAGAGAAGAAATTAGAGATGAATTCGGTTTCTTCAAGAATGGGAAAGAAAACAATTGAACTTAATAATATAAAAAAATCCTTTGGAGACAGATGCATAATTAAGGATTTTACATATATTTTTCTGAAAAATGACCGTATAGGTATTATCGGTAATAATGGTCAGGGAAAATCAACACTCCTTAAGATAATTACTGGATACCTGCAGCCTGATGAAGGAACTGTTGAGATAGGACAGACAGTTAAGATAGGCTACTTTTCACAGGAAAATGAATATATGGATGAAAAGTTAAAGGTAATTGACTATATTAAAGAGACAGCAGAATATATACTTACAGTTGATGGCAGAATATCAGCATCACAGATGCTTGAAAAATTCTTATTTACTCCGGATAAGCAGTATACAGTTATCGAGAAACTATCTGGAGGAGAAAGAAGAAGGTTATATCTTTTAAAAGTACTTATGGAGGCACCAAATGTATTAATACTTGATGAGCCTACAAATGACCTTGACGTACAGACCATGACGATTCTTGAGGACTATATATCAGGTTTTGACGGAATTGTTATTACTGTTTCCCACGACAGATATTTTCTTGATAAAGTGGTAAACAGAATATTTGCTTTTGAAGATGGTGATATAGTACAATATGAAGGTGGTTATAGTGATTATAGAATAGCATTTGACAAAACACACCAAAAAGATATATCATTAGTATATGAGGATGAAAAAAAGGATAGTTCTGATTCAGCCTCAAAGAATACTTGGAAGAAGCCTGACAGCAAGGTTAAGTTTTCCTATAATGAACAGAGGGAGTATGAGGCAATTGACGGTATTATAGAAAAACTTGAGAATGATATTAAAAGCCTGGAAGGGGATATCATTAAGTTTTCTACAGACTTTGTGAAGCTTAATGAAACTATGGCTAAGAAAGCAGAGCTTGAAGCACAGCTTGAATATCAGACAGAGAGATGGATTTATCTTAATGAACTTGCTGAACAGATTGAGAATAACAAATAGGGTAATATGTGAGAGGATATTATGGATAAGTATAAAGCAAGAAAATTATTGATTTTTTTAATGGGTGCAATTGCAACAACCATGCTGGCACTTACGTTCTCATGGGCGTGGGTAGAGTATTATGGTTACATTAATGAGCAGAAGCTGTTCTTCTACAAAGGATACTGGCTGCTGATTATGATATATGTATTTTTGATATACATATTATTCAGATTATATGATGGATACAAGTTTGGTATACAGACCAGAACCAACGTTGTTTATTCGGAAACCGTGGCCATAGTTA
>JAILNW010000092.1 GCA_024691145.1 Lachnospiraceae bacterium | reverse complement strand
TATCAGATTTGTTGTATTGTTCATTAACTAAAAAATATACAATACATCATCTTCGTTAACCAAGTTGTTATTAATGACTTCTTTAATATTTATTAATCTGACTAATAAATATTCCCTTTCTTCACCTTTAACATTCTTTTTTACCCAAATTAATAATTTATCGATTTCATACATAACGCTTTCTCGATTTTCAAATTTCAAATCCATTCCATCTTGAAAATATTTAATATTTAACTCCTTTATTGCTGGAGCCAAATAAGTATCATATATTCGCTGTGATGCTATATTTTCACTCATAATAATATTCGAATTCTTATCATATATATTACCATCACACTTAAATAAACCAACTGACATTTTTATTTTCCTCCATACACTGCTGAAAATTCATAATCCGGATATAATTCTTTCAATTTTACTATTTGCTCTTCTACTGCAGCCCTTAACTTATCTGTATTCGCATCAATTCTAAAAACATAGTTCTTTATATCTTTTATTGCACCAATTTCAGGCACCTCTCCTCCACCCGTTATCGATATCCTATACTCAGATTGATTAATTTCTTCAATTCTATTTTTCGTCTTTTTAAAAATCTGTTTTTCAGCCCATTCAACCTCTGTTTGAGGAACATTCGGATTCTCCATGTATAGTTTTGTAGCCGTTTTATCCTCATATATCACTTTATTAATCGTATCAACTTCATCAAGTTCTGTGTTTAATTTTCCATGAATATTTACTTCCTTTATATCTTCTATTGCCTTGTATCCATCCATTGTAGCTATCATTGTTCCTGCCACAAAACACCTTCCATTACCTTTGCATTGTGGTTCTATAAGTTCATTTGCACTTTTAGGTGCTTTTTCAGGATTTTTGGCTTTTAACTTTGAATACACTTATTCAAGAATTATTACAAGCATTACTATAACATAACCTATATTTTCCGCTCTTTCTGCTTCTGACACATCTACAAACTTCTGTTTAAATATTGTTTCTACTGCATCTGTAACTGTGGTAAAAAATATCTTTAAGTCCTTTAAATACACCCTTGACAAATCCAAAGCATATATCAACTGTTTCATCTGCACTTTCATCATTTATCAGATATTTTATTAATTCTGCATTTGTATCCCATACCCAGTCTACAAATTCGTCCGTTTTACTGTATATCAAACATACAGCCTCAGACCAGGCTTTTCCAAACTCATTTACTGCATTTCCTACTGTCTTTGCAGCACTTACAGTTACATCTACAGTCTTTTCTCCAAACTCCTTTGCATCCTCTGTATACTTCTTTATCTGCTCATTGGCTTTTTCAAAGAAACTGTCTGCTTCATCCTGTGCTTTTTTAAGTTCTGTTTCTTTATCCTTAGCTATGCTTGCCGCCTGGGCTTCTTCATACTGCTTTCTGCCTTCTTCTGCCTTTATTCTTTAATACTCTTCCTTGGAAAGCATACTGGTATTGCTTTGGGCTGATACACTTAACATGTATCATATGCAAGGCTTGCCTGATATCTCTGGTATATAGCATCACTTGCTGCCTTTTCTGCTTCCTTAGCTGTTCATCAATTATCTCACCCAATTTTACACAGGTTACATTATTATGATAATGTATACACTCCATTAAGTCAACATAACCTGCTTCCATATCTGCAGTAATCACATCATCATTAAAAAGACAGTCTCCCTCTGCTGTATCAAATATATCTGTATCAATTACATATTCCAGTTCTCTTATAACCATGCTGATGGCTATCTTTACACCTTCTGCATCTTTTACAAGATCTTAATCTTTTAACCTATCTGATAGACAAAATTATAGCTTTTTTTAGATATAAAATAAACTTGTATCGAATCTTTAGTTCAGATACAAGTTCATGAATAATTTGAGCTAATTATTATATTTTAATGACTTTATAAACTTTTTAGCACTTCCACATCCATACCATATGTCATGATGACTATAACCTATAAGAAATGTTCCCATTTTGTCTGTAATATAAAATTCATTAATTAGATATGATTCTCCT
>JAILNW010000012.1 GCA_024691145.1 Lachnospiraceae bacterium | reverse complement strand
ATATATAATAGTTTTTTTGTGCTAACCGTTGTAGCAGTATAAAACTATTTATTTGTATATGAAGTATAAAACAATATAAGGTCGGTGAAGATTATGTATAAGATTACAAAGAAGGAGCTTCTTGCACAGAATATATATCTTATGGATGTTGTTGCACCTAGAGTAGCTTCTTCATGTTATCCAGGACAGTTTATAATTGTTAAACTGGATGAGAATGGTGAAAGAATACCTCTTACAATATGTGATTATGACAGAGAAGCTAAGACTGTTACTATAGTATTTCAGGTAGTAGGTGCATCTACGTATAAGATGGCACAGCTTGAAGTTGGAGACAGTTTTCAGGATTTTGTTGGACCACTTGGATGTGAGTCAGAATTAGTACATGAATCAGATGAAGAGTTAAAAACTAAAAATATATTATTTGTTGCTGGTGGTGTTGGAACAGCACCTGTTTATCCACAGGTTAAGTTCATGAAGGAAAAAGGTATCGATGTAGATTGTATTATCGGTGCACGTAATAAGGAACTTATAATTCTTGAAGATGATATGAAGAAAGTTGCTGCTAATACATATGTTTGTACAGATGACGGTTCATATGGCTTTAAGGGTAACGTTAATGACATGATTAAAGAACTTGTTAACAATCAGGGCAAGAAGTATGATCTTGTTATTGCAATTGGACCAGTTATCATGATGAAGTTTGTTTGTCTTCTTACAAAGGAACTTGGTATCAAGACAGTAGTAAGTATGAATCCTATCATGGTTGATGGAACTGGTATGTGTGGAGCATGCCGTCTTCAGGTTGGTGGAGAAGTTAAGTTTGCATGTGTTGATGGACCAGAGTTTGACGGACATCTTGTAGACTTTGACCAGGCTATGATGAGACAGAGAATGTATAAAACTGAAGAAGGAAGAGCTTATCTTAAGGCTCAAGAAGGCGACACTCATAAGAACGGTGGCTGCGGTTGCGGAGGTGACAAGTAATGAACGGTATGGAAAGAGTACCTGTAAGAGAACAGGATCCAAAGGTAAGAGCAACAAACTTTGAAGAGGTTTGTTTAGGATATAATGAAGAAGAAGCGGTAGCAGAAGCTAACAGATGCCTTAACTGCAAGAATCCTCAGTGTGTTAAGGGATGTCCTGTATCAATTGACATTCCGGGATTCATTAGTAAGGTTAAAGAAGGAGACGTTGCTGAAGCTTATCAGGTTATAAGTAAGTATTCAGCACTTCCTGCTATCTGTGGAAGAGTATGTCCGCAGGAGAGCCAGTGTGAATCTAAGTGTATTAAAGGTATCAAAGGCGATGCTATTTCTATTGGTAAGCTAGAGCGTTTTGTTGCTGATACTGCAAAAGAGAAAGGCATTAAGCCTGTACCAGCTAAAGAGCTTAACGGTAAGAAAGTTGCTGTTATAGGTTCAGGTCCTGCAGGTCTTACTTGTGCAGGAGATCTTGCAAAGATGGGATATGAAGTAACTATTTTTGAGGCCCTTCATGAGGCAGGCGGAGTTCTTGTTTATGGTATACCAGAATTCAGACTTCCTAAGGAAAAGGTTGTTAAGCCAGAGATAGAGAATGTTAAGTCTCTTGGTGTTAAGATAGAAACTAATGTTATAGTTGGTAAGTCAGTATCAATTGACCAGTTATTAAATGAAGAAGGATTTGACGCTGTATTTATAGGATCTGGAGCAGGTCTTCCAAAGTTCATGGGCATTGCTGGTGAGAATGCTAACGGAGTATTCTCGGCAAATGAGTATCTTACACGTAACAACCTTATGAAGGCTTTCAGAGATGACTATGATACACCAATTGTTGGTGGAAAGAAGGTAGCTGTTATCGGTGGTGGTAACGTTGCTATGGATGCTGCAAGAACTGCTTTAAGACTTGGGGCAGAAGTTCACATCGTATACAGAAGAAGTGAAGCTGAACTTCCAGCAAGAGCAGAAGAAGTACATCATGCTAAGGAAGAAGGCATTATCTTTAATCTTCTTACTAATCCAAAGGAGATTAAGGTTGATGAGAATGGTAATGTAAGTGGCATCGTTTGTGTTGAGATGGAACTTGGTGAGCCTGATGCTTCAGGAAGAAGAAGACCAGTTGAAAAAGCAGGTTCTGACTTTGAGATTGAAGTTGATACTGTAATCATGGCACTTGGAACAAGCCCTAATCCACTTATATCTTCTACAACAGAAGGTCTTGAGGTTAATAAGTGGAAGTGTATTATTGCTGATGAGGCTGATGGAAAGACAACAAAAGAAGGCGTATATGCTGGAGGAGATGCTGTTACAGGCGCAGCTACAGTTATACTTGCAATGGGTGCAGGTAAAGCTGGAGCTAAGGGAATTGATGAATATTTAAGTAATAAATAAGATATTAAAAGCTCCCGAATATTTCGGGAGCTTTACTTAGTGAACAGTAACTATTTATCCTTTAAAATGTTCGAAAGCTGTATTATTTAGAATAAGTTTCTCGGGAAATCCGATCTCTTCTAATAGGTTTTCTGCATATTCAAAAAAAGCTATATCCTTTGCTATATGGGCATCACTGCCTAGTATAATAGGAACTTCTTTATTGGCACATATATCCAGCATATGTTTATAATTATCTTTAGCATTAGCTCTAAAAGAACCGGGCTTTAAAGAGGAGTTATTCATCTCAAGAGATACATTATATTCTTTGGCAGCTTTTACTACTTCATTATAGTTAAGAGGAATATTGCTATCATCAGGATGACCTATTATCTTAACTTTAGTATGCTTCATAGCGCCAATAACAGCCCTTGTATTGTCTCTAATTGTTCCAGCTTTAAATATGTTACCATGAAGGCTGGCAATTGCATAATCAAGCCTGTTAAGAGTGTCATCATCAATATCAATTGAACCTTCATAATCATAAATGTTTGCTTCAACTCCTAAAAGGAGCTTTAATGAATCATATTCTCTTGGTACAACTCTGTAATTATGAAAATAAATAAGATTACACGAACCAGGCATCATGGGACCATGTTCTGTTATACCAAGTACTTTAAGATTAATCTTTTTTGCCTGTTCAATCATCTCATCAAGTGTAGAATAAGCATGACCACTGGCAATAGTATGTGTATGTAAATCTGCAAAATGCTTCATCAAATCACCTCTGATTTTTACTTTCCTTTTCGCCATGTGTTAGGATTAAATAATATAAGTATAGGGAATACTTCAAGTCTTCCTATAAGCATATCCATAGTCATAACAAGTTTTGATAAAATAGAAAACTCCGAAAAGTTTCCTGTTGGTCCTACTTTGCCTAAACCAGGTCCAATATTGTTAATTGTTGCTACTATAGCAGTAAAAGTAGTTGCAGGATCAAAACCATCAAGTGAAACTATAAGTGTTGAAACTACAAAAAGCAACAAAAATGCGGATAAATATGACATCGTGCTTCTTATAGTTGATGTATCAAGTGCTTTCCCTTCAAGCTCAAGTTTTTTAACCTGATTTGGATGAAGAGCATAATTAAGTTCATTTTTCACATGTCTAACATAAATCATTATTCTTGAAACCTTCAAACCACCACCGGTACTTCCAGCACATGCACCACAGAACATTATTGTAACCATAATGGTTTTAGAGAAGGTTGGCCAGGTATCAAAGTCTGCAGTGGAATATCCTGTAGTAGTAATAACTGATGCAACCTGAAATATGGCATGATGGAAACACTCAAATATTGTTTTATAGTATCCTTTTATGTTAATTGTTATAAGGGCTGCACTTGATAATATAATAATAAGATACCAGCGAACCTCTTCACATAAAAGGGCAGGTTTGAATTTTTTTAGTAACAATAAATAATATACAGTAAAATTAACACCAAAAAGTATCATAAAAACAGTAATAATACCCTGGCTTACCATCGAATAACTTCCAATACTGCTGTTAAGTACACCAAAACCACCTGTACCGGCAGTTCCCATGCTTAGAGTTATTGAATCAAAAACAGGCATGCCACTTATTATAAGCAATATCATCTCTATAACAGTAAGTGCCGTATATATGGCATACAGAATTTTTGAAGTCTGCTTTATCTTTGGAACAAGTTTTCCAACGGAAGGTCCTGGACTTTCTGCACGCATAAGGTGAATATTGTAGCCTCCTGCCATAGGTGTAAATGCAAGTATAAATACAAGCACACCCATACCGCCAATCCAGTGTGTAAAACTTCTCCAGAACAGAGAACAATGGGATATCACCTCAACATCAGTAAGTATTGTGGCTCCTGTTGTTGTAAAACCTGAAATTGTTTCAAATAAGGCATCAACAAAGTTTGGAATCTCACCTGTTAAGCAAAATGGAATTGCACCGAATATGCCTAATAAAATCCAACTTAAGGCAACTGTGACAAAGCCTTCTCTTGCGTAGAATACATCGCTTTTAGGTTTATTAAGTGTACCCATGCATCCAATTAACAGCGCAACACACGCTAATACAAAGTATACGATTCCCTCTACTTCCTGGTAGTATATTGCAAAGAAACACGGAATTAAAAGAAATAATGCTTCAAATTCCAGAACCTTGCACAAAATATATCTTACTATTGAACGGTTCATAATATAAAAACTCCCTATAGTTATTATTTTAAGATGTCATTAATATCCTGAAGACCAAGGTGTGTAGTAACAACTACAACAGTATCTCCTGGATAAATAATATCATGACCTGTTGGTGTTAATGTTTTTCCCTTGTGCTGTATACAGCAAATAAGAAGATTATCCTTAAGTTTTAATTCACAAAGGGGCTTATTAATAATATTAACAGCATCAGATCTTACGATAAACTCTAAGGCTTCTACTTTATTCTCAATTAACTGATATAAAGTTTCAACATTGCTTCCGATGGAATTCTGCATGGCACGAACATATCTTAATATGTATTCTGCTGTAATAAATTTAGGGAATATAACACTTCCAATATCAAGATTCTTAAGAATCTTGTCAAAATTAACATGATGTATACGGGTTACAGGTTTAGCTTGTGATATACTTTTTACGTACAATGAAAGGAGAATATTCTCTTCATCAAAATTTGTACATGAAACAAATGCACCAATATCACTTATGCCTTCTTCTTCAAGAAGTTCTTTATCTGTTCCGTCACCATTTATTACGATGGCGTTTGGAAGAAGTTCGCATAATTCTTCACAATGTTTAGGGTCTCTTTCAATAATCTTAACCTGAATGCCCATGGCAATCAGCTGTTCTGCAAGATAAACAGTTGTTTCGCCACCACCAGCAATCATGGTAGAACGTACTCTGTCTGCACCAAAATCTATCTTCTTTAGGAATTTAAGGGCTCCTTTAGAAGAGGTAATAATAGAAATGTTATCATTTTCTTTAAGAACAAAGTTACCATCAGGAATCATAACATCGTCATCACGTTCAACCATGCAGATAAGAATATCTTCACCTGTATGGGACTTTATATCTTTTAATGCACAATTACAAAGTTTGGACTTAGAAGTAAGTTTAAGCTTTAATAATTCGATTTTTTCCTTTGTAAATGAATCTACTTCTATAGCAGATGGATATTTTATAAGTCTTGCAATCTCATTTGCTGCAGCAAGCTCAGGATTAACAATCATGGAAATACCTAATTCCTGACGAATAAATTCAGTCTCATCTCTGTAAACGGGATTACGTACTCTTGCTATAGTGTGGCAGTTGCCGGCTTTTTTTGCTATAACGCAACATAATAAATTAAGTTCATCAGAACCAGTAACTGCAATTAACAAATCTGCAGTATCAATATTACATTCTTTAAGAGTGCTGTAACTAGCACCATTACCAATAATACCAAGTATGTCATATTTGCTGGAAAGAGCAGAAACATTAGTTGCTTTTGTATCTATAATAACAATATCATGTTCTTCTCTGCTTAATTGGTCAACAAGTGCACGACCAACATTACCGCATCCTACGATAACAATTTTCATAAATATTTACTCTACCTTTCTTAAAGCTGTTATTTGTCATATATGTAAGCAATTAACATTATAATACTTTTTTAGTAACAATTCAACAATAAAAAATCCTCACCACTAGACATAATATGGGTATCGTGTTATAATTAAATGTGTGTGTGGGTTTTTTTGATTTTTAGTTGAGGTGGAAAATGGATAAGGAAACGTTACGAAAGGTGCAGTTAGCACAGCTTGATATTTTAAAGGAAGTAGACAGGGTGTGCAGAGAACTAAATATTAATTATTTTCTTGAATGGGGAACATTACTAGGAGCGGTACGACATGGTGCATTTATACCATGGGATGATGATATTGATATTGGTATGCTTCGTGCTGATTATGAAAGATTTGTTAAAGAAGCAGGAAGTGTTATAGGAGAAAAATATTTTATACAGACCTGGGATAATGACAAGGGCTTTGGACTTCCATTTGCTAAGGTTCGTATGAACAATACTGTGTATAAAGAAGACAAGAGCTCAAAGCAGCAGAAGAATAATGGAATATATATAGATGTATTTCCACATGATAAGAAACCAGATTCAGAGGCTTTGCTTAAGAAGCAGGGAAAGAAGTTTAAAAGGTTATATCAGCTTATTTTATTAAAAGTTGGATATGTTTCAGATGCTGAGAAGAAAAGTGCTGTTATAAGAGTAATATTTAATATTGCAAGATTTTTTATGTTAATTATACCTAAAAAGTTATTAACAAAAAAATTTGACAAAAATATAAAAATGTATAATAATAGTAACCTGAGTAGTTATGTAGTGACAGGAGTTCTTGCTGATTATGACAGGAAACCTATCCCGGCAGAATATCTTGAAGAATACTGTGAATTGCAGTTTGAGGATCAGATGTTTAAGTGCCCTAAGAACTATGATGGTTTACTTAAGCTGATTTATGGTGATTATATGCAGCTGCCACCTGAAGACCAGAGAGAGAATAAACATCAGATAGTTGAGATTAAGTTCTATGAGGAATAAAAGACGGATGAGCATATATAATGGGAATATTAAGATTATGGGGAATATCAGATTTAAAGAAATATGAATTTTAGATAAATCCAGCGTAGTTAAGAAAAAACTTAAACTCGTAGGATTTATTTGTGTGTTAATATATACTTACAGTTTGAGTGTTGAATTTCTTAAACGAGGAGTACAGGGATAAAGCTAATTAATTGCAGTTTATATACGAGGTGAAGATTATGATATTAAATGTAGCTTATGCATCTGATGATAATTTTGTGAGACATGCAGCATGTTCTATTTATTCATTGCTGGATCACAACAAGGATATTGAAAAGATAAGAGTATTCATGCTTTCTGTAGGAATATGCGAGGATTATATAAACAAGTTAAATGATATAATTAATAAGTTTGATAATGCATCTATGGAGGTTATTGACTTAAAAGATTTAAAGAAGATGTTAGGAGAACATCTTAAAACTGGAGGATGGAATGTTGCAACTATGGCAAGATTTTATTTGCCTTCCTTATTACCTGAGGATGTAGACAGGGTTATGTACATAGATTGTGATACGATAGTTAATGGAAGTTTAAGTGACATACCTGTTTTTGACATGAAGGGTTGTTACGCTGCAGCAGTTACAGAACCAACTGTTATGCCTATGATTAGACAAAAGTGTAAATTAGATAAGAGTGTTCCTTATCATAATGCAGGTGTTATGGTGATTGATCTTAATAAATGGAGAGAAGATGATATTCAGGAGAAACTTATTGAATTTTACAGGGTTCACAATGATGAACTTACTGCTCCTGATCAGGATACAATTAATATTGTACTTAAGGATAAGATTTATATGCTGTCTCCTAAGTATAACTTTAGTAATGTATATTTCTTTTATTCATACAAATCTTTATCATATTTTCAGAATCCGGCACCTTTTATTACAAAGGCGCAGTATGATGAGGCTAATAAGAAACCAGTAATTATACATTTCTTAGGGGAAGACAGACCTTGGAGAAAGGGAACAAAGCATCCATACTCATATTTATATGAGCAGTACAAGCAACTGACACCATGGAAGGATGTTAAGCCAGATGAGGGATTTGAGACATTTTTAGCATGTTTTAATATTTTTATAAAGTGCACAAAGCCTTGTCAGAAGCTTAGATTAAAACTTATGCATAAGATGATACCAGTTGTACTTAATAAGAGAGCGAAAAAGGTACAGGCTGGCAAGTGATTGAAGGGAGAGGAGTAATAATTGAAAAAATTAGTAATTATTCCTGCATATAATGAATCAGGTAATATAGTAAATACAATCAGAGACATCAAGGAAAATGCACCAGAGTTTGATTATATTGTAATTAATGACTGTTCAAAGGATAATACAGAAGAGGTTTGCAGACAGAATGGAATTAATTATGTTAGTCTGCCAGTAAATCTTGGAATTGGAGGAGCAGTTCAGACTGGATATTTGTATGCATACAAGATGGGATATGATGTTGCTGTTCAGTTTGATGGAGATGGACAGCATAGCGCAAAATATCTTGAACAGATGGCTTCCATGCTTGAAAATGGCGAAGCTGATATGGTAATAGGATCAAGATTTATTGCGAAAGAAGGTTTTCAGTCTTCTTTTATGAGAAGAATGGGAATCAGGTATTTTACAAATCTTATTAGATTTTTAACAGGCAAGAAGATTACTGACCCAACTTCAGGAATGCGTATGATTAACAGGAAACTAATAAGTGTGTTTGCTTTTGAATATCCGAAGGATTATCCAGAACCAGAAAGTATTGTAACTATACTGACTGATAAGTTTGTGGCAAAGGAGATACCGGTTCTTATGAATGAAAGAACGGAGGGTGTTTCATCTATATCGCCTAAGAAGTCTATATACTATATGATTAAGGTTACAATAGCTATATTGATAGCCAGATTGGGATAGGAGGATTAGTTTATGTTAAGTACAACAACACAGCTTTTCTTGCTTGGTGCATGTATATTTGTTATGTTATTTATAACTGTTAAGATAAAAAAAGGCAGATTAAAACTTAAGTATGGTTTGCCATGGTATGCAGTAACATTTGTTATATTTGTACTTGCAGCATTTCCAAAGCTTATACATAAAATATCAGAACTTATAGGAATTCATGATCCTGTTAATATGTTATTCTTATTTGGGTTTGTATATCTTATGATATTATTGTATAAACTTACTGCTTCTGTTTCAAGATTATCAGACAAAGTAAAGAAACTTACACAGGAAGCAGCTATTCATGATAAATGTGAGAACAAGGAGAAGAGTAATGAGTAATTTTAATCATACATTTGTAATATGTGCTTATAAAGAGAGTCCATATCTTGAAGAGTGCATATTATCACTTAAACAACAGGTAAAGAAGACCAATATTATTATGGTGACTTCAACACCTAATGATTTAATATCATCAATGTCAGAAAAGTATGATATTCCACTGTTTGTTAATGAAGGACAGGGAGGAATAACACAGGATTGGAATTTTGGATTGTCTAAGATAGAAACTGAGTATGCAACGATAGCACATCAGGATGATATTTATGATAGAAAGTATGTTATGGAGATAGCAAAGTTAACAAAGAAATCTAAGAAACCATTGATTCTTTTTGCCGATTATGGAGAACTTAGAAATGGCCAAAAGGTAAATTCTAATACTAATCTAAAGATAAAGAGAATACTTTTATTTATGCTTAGATTCAGAATATTCTGGCCATCAATATTTGTGAGGAGAAGAAGTTTATCACTTGGCTGTGGAATTGCCTGTCCATCGGTAACTTTTTCATTAAAGAATCTGAAGCAGCCTATATTTGAACATGGATACAGATCTGTGGAAGACTGGCAGGCATGGGAACGCATATCAAAGTTCAAGGGAGAATTTGTATATTGCCCTAAGATTCTCATGTATCACAGAATACATGAGGAATCTGAAACTTCAAAGATTATTGAAGATAATCAGAGAAGCAGTGAAGAATATGATATGTTTATAAAATTCTGGCCGAAGCCTATTGCAAAGTTAATTAATAATTTTTATAAAGCAGGACAAAAGTCGAATGATATAAATTGATAGAAATAATATAACAGATAGGAATGATGGTAGTGAAAAAAACAGAGGCAATTAAAGAAAAGCTTGGAAAAGTTAGATGGGATTTAGTTTCATTAGTTATAATGTGTATTTTTCTGCTATTGGCTGTACTTAATATAATTTTTAAGAATCAGTTACAGGCTACAGTATATAATCATTATACATTAAGTGATAAGCAATTATGTATTTATAATGATCAGTATGTCGAATTTGATTATGATTCTGTTGATGTTTCAATAATAAGTTTCATGATTTATATGTCTAATGGAGGTACATACGTTAAGGAAGGTAATATAATACTTGAAGTTATTGATAAAGATACTGATGAAGTGATTTCAAAATCAATTGTCAGTGGCAGTAACATTAATTGTACATTTAATACATTTACACTTGATAAGGTTGTTAACTTCAAGGATAAAAACTATAAGATAGTAGTTAGTGCAGAAGATACGGATACACCAGTTTATGTATTTACAGGAGAGACAAGTAATGGCATAACTGAAACAAGGCAAAACAAAGAGAGAGTAGATTCGAATG